>JBFJZQ010000004.1:0-29060 GCA_041622015.1 Oleiphilaceae bacterium | reverse complement strand
TCTGAAAAGTATTCTTTCTCGTTCGTTGAAGCATATGCAGGTTTTAATATGCGCCCCTTTATATCTCTTTGTGACAGATAGAGACTCTTTCGTCTTGAGCTTAACCAAGTTTTTTTAAGTATAGGGTAGTTTTTAGCCCAGTCTTGGTAATGCCAAGCATGTGATAACTCATGCATGATAGTTTTGTGAACCCATTGATCAGAAAGCCAAAGGAAATTCTCGACATTATATATTACAACCGAATGAACCCACCTTTTATCTCCTAATAAAAGAGTAGTATCACCATTTTTTGGATAATACCTCAAACCACTTTTCTCACCACCTAAATGAGATCTAGGACCAATCATAATGTAGAAATTTGTCTTTTTTAAATAGGCATGGCTATCACGTGGAATTTTGCTAAAAATTAAATCCAGGGTGACGCCTAGCCTAGTAACCCCCTGATTCAGCTGAATTTTATCTTTTTCTGTTTCAGGAAACTCAATATAGATAGAGTAAGATGAGCTTTTATCGTTATACCGCCTTTCAGGATAACGATAATTAACTCGACTACTTTTTTTTACATCTAAGTGAGTTATAGTAACTTCAGATCCACAGTTACTCGCGTTATCGGTAAAAACAATTTTTCCATCATGCTTGCATTTGAAAATCTCATCGGCAAAGCACACTGAGGCAGCTAACAATAAAGATATTAAAATCGTAGCTTTACTTACTTCCATAACTAATTACAGCCTAACGCCCAGTAAATATTTTCTGATGAGCTTTTTTAAAGATTTTACAGGCTAGCCTCTCTATTAAGCGCTTCAGATGCTCATTGGTTAATACTTTGCCCACTTAATTCTGCTGCCGTGGCAACCGCTGGATGAATTTCAGGACAAATGCGTAGCATTAGCTTACCTGAATAAGGTTTTTGGGGTGTTTTACCAACGACCTTACATGTTTCAAGATAATCATTAACAGCTTCTTCAAATGCTGCTTTTAATTCAGCAACTGTTTCTCCATTTAAATAATGCACGCTTTGTGATCTTTTGTCGCAGAAATTATTTCCTCCAAAAGCATTCGCTTTCGGCTATTTCCGTTGCCCATTGAAAGCCCTAAAACCAATATACTAAAACCAAATACCCTTTGAAGAGCCGATAAAACTAAGCATTAATTATATTGCTATCCACGATTTGAAATTAGCGGATCCCCTCTTTCAGTTCAGCTGATGACTTTTGCTACTAAGTACCCTTGCTCCTTTGCTATTCAGGCAAGAAAAACTCTCGGACAACCCAGCTTAGTTTAACGCCTACCCTACAAAACCCTCCTTCTGAAACAAAAGCTCAATAAACAGTTTCTTCTCATCTTTTGAACCGCATCTCACTTCCAGGCGTGTAATTAACCTAAGCAACCTAAATTAGCCTTTTTTGACCAAGCTTTTTAAGTACTTGTTTTATAGGCTAGATCTTCTTCAAAACAAGAAGAAATTATGCATTCAACCAAAGGGCTCTCGGCTATTTATTTATGCTCAGGAGTACAACAAGAGTTGAGCAATAAACAAATCTAAAACAACTTACAATAATTTAAAACCTGGAGTCGAAACATGAAAAAGCTAAATTTAAAGTTAGCCACAATCGCTTCATTATTGATGGCCGCCTTTGCAGTAAACGCTGAGAACTACAGCAACGTTTATGTCTTTGGTGACAGCTTATCTGATAATGGCAACCTACGCGCACTTGCACCTGATCAAACTTACGGTGACCGTTTCACCAACGGCCCGGTTGCGGTTGAAGTGGTTGCTGCGGGTTTAGGCTTTGCACTTACACCTTCCTATCACCTAGCAGGCGGAACGACGGGTAACAACTTCGCTATCGCAGGCGCTAAAGCAGTTGATGAAGATGGTAACGAAGCAACACCCGATATCAACCTACCTACCCAAGTAAATGCTTTCCTACAAATCAATGGCGGTGTGGCACCTTCTGATGCACTATATATCGTATTGATTGGCGGTAATGACATCCGAGCAGCTCGTGAAATTCGTGCCGGTGTTGTTTTTGCTACTAATGCACAAGAGCGTCAAGCAATTCGCAAAGCCGCGAACGAGAGCATTAAAACGGCTGTGCTTTCTGAAGTTGCTCAAATAAGAAAGCTAATTGCCGCAGGTGCAACCAACATCTTAGTGGCCAATGCGCCGGATATTGGTGCAATTCCAGAGACTGACCTAGTTTCTTTAGGCTTACTTGCAAATGCTCAAACTAAACAGCAGCAACGAAAAGCAGCGCGTTTACCTGAAGTAGCCACAAAACTAACCACTAAATACAACCGTATTCTTGCGCGTAATATCGTTCGCACGGAGCGTCAGACGGGTGTTGAGTTGATTGAATACGATTTATTCGATTTCTTAACAGATCAAGTCGACAATGCAACAGATTATGGCTACACCAACACTGATGATGCCTGTGCCTATATGCTTTCTCAAGGTGGCGCACTTCACCCAACCTGTGATAGTTATGTAACAGCGACAGGATTCTTGTTCTATGATGAAATCCACCCAACTACCAAAGCGCATCAAGCTGCAGGTATGGAAATCTTAAGTGTACTTGCTGAGCAATAACAGCGACTGAAAATATGAGTAGCGCTTAGGGGACATATTTTGTCCCCTTTTTTATTGAAACTAACCATCAAAAAGCTTCATGGATCTTGTATAGTAATATGCTTCATATATTTACAAAATGACGCACTACAGACTTATGATTTCAAAACAGCCCATATTATATAGTTTTAGACGCTGCCCCTATGCCATGCGGGCACGAATGGCCATTTCATACTCCCAACAGCATGTAGCGCTTCGCGAAGTTGTTCTGAAAGATAAACCATCTTCACTTTTTGAATATTCCCCCAAAGGAACGGTGCCAGTATTAGTTTGTGCTGATGGCACTGTGATTAATGAAAGTATCGATATTATGCTTTGGGCGCTAGCGCTGAATGACCCTGATCATTGGCAAAAGAACTTACCAGAACAACGCAGCCTAATTGAACAAAATGATGGCCCCTTTAAAATCCGCCTGGACCAATACAAATATGCAGACCGCTACCCTGAACATTCCGAGTTATTTTATCGGGAAAGCTGTTATCCCTTTCTGGACTTGTTAGAAGCGCGCTTAACAAAATACCGCTACTTATTTTCAGACAACTATTGTCTAGCCGACATTGCGATCTTCCCTTTTATACGACAATTCGCGCATGTCGATTTGGCTTGGTTTGAAAGTACCTCATGGCATGAGGTATCTCGCTGGTTAAACGAGTTTAAGTGTTCCAAACTGTTCACCAGCATTATGCAGAAATACCCCGCTTGGCTTGAAGGTGACGCTCCCACTCTGTTTCCTTAACTGAACAAGAGCTCGATAAACAATACGCTATTCTTTAGGTGCTATCTTGATATGTGAAGTATCGGGAACAGACACTGGCGGCTTTTCTTTATGATCAACCAAGTCACTCCCGACAGGTGCCAAATCGACGTCATCCAAAGCATGAAACTCAGGCGTTTGTTCTTGCTTTTCATCCTCTAAACGTACCCCTACAGGCGCAAGATCAAAATGCGTCGCCCTTAAAATCTCATCCACTTTATCACCCACAATCGGTAAACCTGTGGCACTCATTGCGGCTTTGCCAGATGTTTTTTGCGGAGTTTGAACTGGATTAGCGGCAGGCTTCTTTGGCGGCGCAGGCGCTGTGTTGTTTTCAGATGAAAATTGAGTTTGTACTGAAGTATTATCTGCTAAAGGCGCTGCAGTAGGTTGTGGTGACGAGTTTGCCGTAGCAAAGCTCACTGCAATGCCAGGCTGCCCCATTTCTTCAACCTGACACAAAGCACCACGTTTTTTTAATGCCACGATATATTTCAGCGCGGTATCCTGATCAAGTTTATTTCGAATAACCACCCGGCTACCCGTAAACATTCTTTCAATCTGATCTACACCGGTCTTAAAGAGTTGCGCGACCTGCTCTTTGGTTTGTTGAAGCGTAGCGCCTTCGACTAATTTCCCATAAAAAGCGAGTTCATACTTTTGCTCAGACATAGTTTTTACTCTTGTTCAATTTGATTCATCAATATTAACGGCACTTCACTCTGTTATTGCTGCGTATTCTACATCAGCCCAAGGTATTATCAGTCCAACACTCAACACGATTACGCCCGTTTTGTTTGGCCTTGTATAAAACCTCATCGGCGCGCTCAAATAAAATACTTTGCTGGATCTCTTTCGTATCTTCTGAAACACAGCCATCCTTAAATTCGATCAGACCAAATGACATAGTGATTTGAATATTTTTATCCCGAAAATGGAAAGGTAATCGTCCGACCATTTCCCTTACCTTTTCTATTACAGTTTTGGCGGTGTCTAAATCGGTTTCAGGCAGCAGGATGACAAATTCTTCCCCACCATACCGTGCCACAAAATCTGTTTTACGAATGCGCTTGCGTAGCTCTTTGGCAATAATCTGCAGCACTTTATCGCCGGATAAATGCCCATAGTTATCATTTATGCGCTTAAAAAAATCAATATCTGCCACCACTAAGGTGGCTGGCTTCTGGTAACGCTTCCAGCGTTCTAGCTCTAACTCAAAGCGCTCATCATAGGCTTCCCTATTGGGTAAAGTCGTTAATGAGTCCCGCAGTGCTTTACCTCTTTCTTCTTTCAGGCGTTTACGAATGTAGGCGGCTTCCTCCTCCATCGCTTTGATTCTTTCTTGAAGTGCTTTGATCTCACTTTCTTTGGCTTTCTCAAACTGCTTCCCATCGCCATCATGCTGATCGACAGCCTGATAAATTGAATCCAGATGCTTGGATATCGAACTTTTCAAGCCATCCAAGTCATTTGATTCATCCATTTTCTGGGAAATCTCTTCAACCTGGTTCCTGACAGCCTGATCAAATGCCTGATTTTTTGACTGCCAGGTTGCATCCACCGCCTGACTTTCTATTAAAAAACCTTGAACCTTACTCAGCCTCTCATCTAATAACTTTAAGAAATTTTCAAACTCTCTCTGGCCTTTTCCAACCACAGATAAAACCAAACTAGCGACATCATCCAGCGTTGGCCCTAATTCGTACCATACTAAGTCTTTTTCTATCTGGTCTCGAAGTTTAGCCACATCTCTATGGGCACTCTGCGGAAAACTTAATTGGTCTAATAAGTTAGTTAAGGTACTTCGGATATGCCGAGCGACAGAACTAAAACCTGGAGCAACTTCTTCTGCATCACTGGTTTCTTCTTCAGTCTCTAACTCCAGATCAGAGGCTGTGTGTTCTTGACCAGTTTTTGACTCTGAAAAGCTGTCATCTTGTCGATTATTACCCAAAATTCGACTAAAGAAACCTTGATCCTTCTGGTTAGGCTGGGCGATTTCTTGAATAACCTCTGCTTGTAACGCAGCATATTCAGATAAGATTCCAGGATATTCCTGAAGATTCAAGGCTTTTTTGGAGAGCGATTTAGAGAGTTTTTTCAGTGCATTTTTTTGTTTACGCGGCAGCTTAATGGCGAGCAACTGCTCAATTAATTGATCGAGTATCTGAATGACTTTGCCTGAATTTTGCTGCTTTGATTCATCAGAAGCTAAAATCAGTTTATCGATGCGCTTCAAACGATCTTCAAGATCATTCTCTTCAGGTGAGGCATTACGAATCGCTGTGCGCAGACTGGCTAATTCGGCATCCAGCTTTTCACTAACATTTTCTGCCGCCAAACTCACGCGAATCAAAATACGCTGCAACAAGGAAGCGTAATCTAAAGCACGTTTTTTTTGTTCCTCGAAGCTTTCACTTTGCTCGAAGTATTTATCCTTCCAGCGCTCAAGCTCTTTACGAGTTTCAGAAGAGTTTGTCATCAGATCTCCGAATCATCTTTCAACTAAGTATTGAGTATAGGACGGATCTGATTTTTTTCTCGTTCAGAAATGAGGGAATAGCGAGACTTATGCAAATTATTTTTTTAAATAAATAATTAAGTGGAAAAAGATAGCGTGAAGCCTGCTATCGACCTGATGAATCAAGTCGATAGCAAGCCACACAAATATACCTAAAGCATTACTCTAATAAAGAAGGAATATGTTCATCGCGTAATTGCTGCTTAGCACCGACTAAAAGGTTTGGCAATATCCTGCTGATAAAGTCACTGATATAGGAAAGAAATAACGAGCCCATCGAACTATCAAAATGGCCCGGGTCTTCACTACCCAGACAAAATAAACCTAGAAGTTCGCCATGCCGAAGTGGGATCACCGCCGCAGAACCGATGTTTTGAGCCGACTCTGGGAATAGACACTTTAATTGTGTTTCGCTAAACCGGCCGCAACTGGCATGCGTCTGATCGAGAATCACCCCTAGCTGCTGCCTGGCGGTATCTAATTCTAAAATTTTGATATCTGAAACGGGATAATCACTGCTTTTTCCAAAGAGCAATATACTACTGAAATCAATCTTTGGATCATTCTTAAAGACTTCATTAACAACCATTTCAATTTCATCAAGGCTTTTGACTTCAAGTAAATTAAGCAACAAACGTTTGCTCTTTTCAAAGTGTGCATCGTTGTCACGTGCCACTGAAATCAATTCATTCAACTTATGCTTGAGTTCATCTCTATGTTCACGAAATACCTGAACCTGCCTTTCGCCTAATGAAATAGCCGCACCACTTGCATGCGGGACTTTTAATTCATTCAATAAGTATTCATTTGAAATAAAGAATTCAGGGTTTTGGCGCAAATACGCAATGACTTGCTCTTCAGTCGCTTGTACTGAATGAGTCTCTTGCATATTGTTCAGAGCGCTGACACCGTCGGTTTTTTTTATCATATTTACATCACTATTCAAGCTTGCATCCCTTCCTTGATTATCCAGTTGTTAATTTATTTTTCTCAACTCATATAAGGTTAAGTTAAATGCGTATTTTACCTTCAAAGACACTCGTTGCCGGACCTTCCATCATTAGTGGATGACCCGGCCCCTGCCAATCAATTTTCAAATTACCTCCAGGCAATTTAACTTCAACAGGGCTTTCCAAAACGCCTCTTTGTATGCCGGTAGCTACCGCAGCACAAGCACCTGTTCCACACGCCATGGTTTCACCGACACCACGTTCATAAACTCTCAATTTAATAAAGCGCTTGTGCACAACTTCCATAAAGCCAACATTGACTCGCTCAGGGAAGGCGCTATGACTCTCGAGCAACGGTCCAAGTTTGTTTACCAGCGCATCTGATAATTCAGGCACCTGAAGCACAGCATGCGGGTTACCCATCGATGCGACCGAAAGTTGTATATTCTGACCATCAACATCAAGAGTATAGCTTGGACTTTCGGATTCACTTAAAAATGGAATCTTCGCTGGCGCAAACTTTGGCTCACCCATATCGACCAAGACACGACCGTTCTGATCAATATGCAATTCGATAATGCCTTTTTTTGTTTCGACCAAAATGTGCTCTTTATCGGTGAGCTTTTTTTCCCGAACAAAGATGGCAAAACAACGTGCGCCATTGCCACACTGTTCGACTTCTGAACCATCGGCATTAAAGATCCGATAACGAAAATCGACATTCGGAGCACCCGGCGGCTCGACCAATAAAAGCTGATCAAAACCAATACCAAAATGTCGATCTGCCATACGTCTGATTTGCTCGGGGCGTAAATGAACATGTTGGCTAATCATATCAACCACCATGAAGTCATTTCCTAATCCATGCATTTTGGTAAAATTTACAAGCATCTAGGCTTTACTCTCTTAATAAAGGATTTCCCAACCACGAAATTACGCAATTACTCGATTACCTAATTACAAGGGCAAAGGTGACTCTAATGCCAATTGGTCTTCAATGGTTTCTCGCTTACGCGCCAAAAATGTCGTGAAACCATCGACCATGACTTCAGCGGCCCTGTTGCGCGAGTTATAGTTTGAACTCATTGCGAAGCCATAAGCGCCTGATGATTTAACAGCTAACAAGTCACCGGCCTGAAGGTCTAACTCTCTGTCTTTGCCCAGGAAGTCACCGGTTTCACAAATGGGGCCCACCAGGTCATAGACTTTATTATTACCCGTTTTGTTATCTCTAAGCTGAACCGGAACGATATCCTGCCATGCACTATAGAGCGAAGGGCGAATCAAATCGTTCATCGCTGCATCGATAATCGCGAAGTTTTTATGTTCATTACACTTCAAGAATTCTACTCGCGTTAACAACACACCGGCGTTGGCAGCAATGGATCGTCCTGGTTCCAATATTAATTTCAAATCACGCCCTTCCAGACGTTTTAAAATAGCAGATATATAGTCTGATGTTTTAGGGGGTGTTTCATTTTTGTAGCAAACCCCTAAACCACCGCCTAAGTCGAGGTGAGCCAGGGTGATACCGTTTTCAGCCAAGCGATCGACTAACAATAGCACTCTGTCCAAGGCATCCAAAAATGGCGCCGTTTCTGTCAACTGCGAACCAATGTGGCAATCCACACCTTTAATGCTGACACCCGGAAGTTCTTTCGCGGCTAAATAAATGCCTTCAGCCATGTCAATCGCCACGCCGAATTTATTATCTTTCAAACCTGTTGAAATATAAGGGTGTGTTCCAGCATCAACATCGGGGTTAACTCGAAGAGAAATCGGTGCCACTTTTCCCATTTCTAATGCGACGGCATTTAAACGAAACAGCTCAGCTTCGGATTCAATATTGAAACAATGCACCCCTACTTCTAATGCCCGTCTCATCTCATCAGCTTGTTTTCCGACACCAGAAAACACTACTTTGTCTGCCTGACCACCGGCACGTAAAACACGCTCTAACTCACCGACAGACACGATATCAAAACCAGAACCTAGTTTCGCAAGAACACTAAGAACAGCTAAATTAGAATTCGCTTTCACAGCATAACAAATTAAATTTTCATGATCGCCAAAAGCCTCTTTATAGCCGAGATAATGAGCCTCAAGCGCAGCCTTTGAATATACGTAACACGGTGTAGAGTATTTCTGCGCTATGTCTGCTAAGGAGACATTTTCGACAAAAAACTGATTATTCTGATAATTAAAATAGGTCATGGTTTTATACATCATTGGCCAAAAATTGACGTCTATCGACGCTATATACTCGCTAAATGTTAAGTCGTCTGTTTCTTTCAGCTCTCTTTCAGTTGTCTTTCAGAGGCGAAAAAAACTTCGACTAATTTGTTTACTTCTCTTTATTTAGTTTACTTTCTTTGTTCTCAATCGGAGTTTCTTCAGCAAGATCCTTGTTTGAAACGTCTGCGCTTGAAACACTTGGCCCAGATACGCCTACTTGATTCATTTGTTCTCCCGAAACAACAGGTGCGGGCGGAATATTAGGTAAATACAAATCACCCTTTTGGCCACAACCTGATAAGGATAATAAACATATGATGAGAATGCCTGCATGGCAGAGCAATTTTAGATAATGATTCAAAAGACACCTAAGCGTGTTCATTAAAAAAGTACAAAGAGCGAAATTATAACCAGTTGTCTGATTAAAGACTATGCTAAGCCTTGCTTTTCTAGAGCCAATGCTAATTTTTGCTGTGATAAGGCAAAGACACTAAATACATCCAAGGTAGCCAGTCCTTGATTTGCGCCGAAACCTAAACTTAAAGAGGTGTTGGATAAAGTAACATCGACAATTTGAAAAGAATAGCGCGCATTAAAACCGGGCTGGTGTTTTGCGAAATGGACTAAAGCATCAAATTGCTGGTTAGAATAATCGTTATATGAAAAATCTTTGTAGGGTATATCCGGCCCCGACAGATTCACATCAATAGTGGATTGGTCAAATTCTTTCATTGCCGTGACATGAAGTTCGTAACAAATGAATTCCTGAAAACTGCTAAGTTCTTTCAGCTTAAATTCTGCCTGTTTAGTAGAAGATCCTTTGACTATGCTTACCCGATATATCTTGAAATCTTGCAGCCCGGCATCGACGCCTGCCATATCATTCATTTGTCTAGTCATCATTAAGCTTTGTAAGCAACGATGTAGACTATTTTGTAGAAGTTCTTCTTGAACAGCCAAGACATCAAATTGCAATAAACTTCCCAACTCATCCAGTACCAGAACTTGATAATTATCTAGTTCACTATGGCTCCCCATATTACTGGGCAAATAGAAGACCTGGATAATCCCAGGCAAATTAAATGGTAATAGTCCTTGCAAGGTAAAGCTTGAGACTCCGACTAATTGATCAAAAATAATCGGGCTAAACGTAGCAGTTTTTTGAGCCAATCTTTCCAATAAATTTGCTTCACCATCACATATAAAATAACGGAATTGGCCATCGACATACTGAAAGACATAATAGCCGCTTTCCACTTCGATAACATAGCGCGCAGCTCTAACCGTCTTTGACTGAAAAAAGGCTCTCTTTATGGCAGTAAATAAATCCTCTACTCTGCTAGCAATAGCCTGTGCACGCTGCGGACAAAAACAAAAGACACTCAACTGACATTCGATTCCATTGAGTTGATCCAGACAGATTTGCAAGTAAGACTGAAGATTCTGCATTAAGGTATCGCCCATCTCATAACGATGCGCCATCACCTCATTCCAGGTATTGATCGCAATTTGATCGATGGTTTTAACTAAATTATGTCGTTCAGTGCTGTAGTCGAGAGAATCTGTGCGATCACTTAAGCGGTGCATACCCCGCTCACTCAGCTTTTTAAGTGGATCAATACCGACGTTAATAAATAACACCAGTTGTGATAAGGCCAATTTTTTTTGAAAAGTAATTTGCTTAACGGGCGACAGTGGCACAGGTATCGCAAGTGTTAAAGCACGAAGAATACTTTGAACCTCTAAAAACCTGATTTCGCTATTGCCCGGCACAAAGCTCATCCGCGTACTCTGACTTAGGATGCCATTAAAATATAACCATGCAATCAGTTCGATAAGGTGACTGCTCTTTTTCAAGCTAGCTTCGAAACTGGCATCTGAACTGGTGTTTAGATTTCGATATACCAGCCAGTCATTCTGACCGGCAAGAAAAGGCTGGGTACTGGCATGATGGATCGCGAGATTTTCTTCCCATAGGTCATTGGCTATCCCCGGGTTAAGATGCTCAACTTTGCCTGCCTTTTTTTGAAAAACCGAATATAACTTACGACCCAATAAGTTCATATCATTCTTGCTAATACTCGAGTCGATACCCTGGCCTCGCGCATATTGGGTAAGAAATCGATAACAGTAACTTAACTCGGCCACGACAACTTGCCGTTCCTGACTTACCTGATCCACTTTCCATGCATGCCGGTTATCCAGATAACGAAATTTTTCAGCTGGCCACCCCCATGTTTTAACCACTTTTTCAAGTGTTTTACGTTGCCAAGAAGCTCTTCTCCCTGTTGGGGGTTTGGATAGTTTCTTAGACACTTTCAGATAAAAGCTTTTACGCACCAAATCCAAACGCTTGTATTCTTTATTGGCGATCAAATATGCTTCTAGACGGCGATAAACCAAAAGGTAAGGATCAAGGTCCTCCACCTGTAATTCATCATCATAAATAGCCTGCTTCAGGCTTTGACTCAGGCTCGATTTTGCCGGCATTTCTTGTGCGTAAACTTCAGCCAAGAGTATTTTAAGAACAGATTTATAAGGTGAATCGATACCTTTATACAATTGCCAAAGCGCGGCGCCCACGAGTTCATTTTTGGGAATAATGGCCGCACTTCCAAAATCAATCACCTCAGTCTCTTTTATAAACCGTTTGCTTAACAGCTGGTTAGTCAATTCAGCATAATCTGCTTCACAGCTTGGCGGAATCAGCCACCAAATAGGATAACGTCCTGCTAACAGAATCGCGGTGCGATAAAATTCATCCAATAACAAATAATGCTGGGCAGAACCGCTGCTTTCTTTGTCCATTTTATTGGTTAAATCGCCAGACTTGAATTTATCGGCATCCATTAAGAAAGTATGTAATTCAAGCCCCAAACTATTCGCCCAGCTATCAATTTTTTTTGCTTTTTCCGCAAGAATAGAAATCAACTCATCATCTAAACTCGGGTCATAACACAGCCATAAATCCACATCGCTTTGCTCAGAATGCGCTAAAGTTCCTGTGCTCCCCATCATATACAAGGCATGAATTTTATTATTAAGGCGTTTATCCGCTTTGAATTTAAAAGTCTGGCTAAATGATTTCGCGACACTTAAAGTCTGCTTATCCGGCTCATAAGCAGACACCCCACAGGGAACCTCACGCGCCACATAGCCTGGCATTAAGGGATGGTTAATATGATACAAAAGTGGCAGCACTAGCAGCACATCCTGCTGACGAGGCGCTAAACCTTCATAGGTTTTACCCAGCCTGTCAGCATTGACCTGCATAAAGCGATCTCGCACTTTTTTTAGTAATTTACGGTCAACGCCATCACTAAAATCTGGGGATAATTTATTCTTGAACGCGCTCATACTTCAGTATCGGACATCTGAAAAAAAGAAGTGCAATGAAGTCAAATACATCTCGCCCAAAGCAAACTGCTTTCAGTATTGATAATCAGGCGAATTTGACGACATATCATTTGGTGAGAATAAGCTTAGTCTAAATCTTCATAATCAAGCAAACAAAAAACGAATGCTCATCTATGCTTAATGGAACAAACATTTTCAATTAGGCTTATTAATTTAATTCACACGCAAAGGCAGGGATATGATGAATAAAAAAGAAGTCCTGATAATCGGGACGTATGGCATCGACATTTTCTACGGCATTATCGAGCAGATGGAAAAACATGACTGTATAGCGTTTACCACCACTAACAGCAAAATAGCCTTGGAATACCTACAAAACAGGCAATTTGACGCCATCATCATGAATTTAGAACCGGATGGTAAAGGTGGCGTTGCTGAATTAGATTTGCTTGATTCAATTGCAAAGTCGCCACGACAGCAGAAGGCTGTTTGCCTGGGCGTCAGTGCTCATTATCCGCATTCCCTACCTTCTGACAAAGCCGCCAAGCATTTAAATATTTTAGCGGGTTGGTTAACGCTACCGGTTAAACCTGAGACTTTAGCAAATCATATTGTGGAACTTATTGCTTCCCCTGAGTCTCATCGAATTCAAGATAAGTTAAAAAGTTCATGATGACAGAAGTACAAATTGATATTCAAGATCATGTTATGCAAGTCACCTTAAACCGGCCTGACATTCATAATGCTATCTCGCATACAAATATGATTGACGAAATCATCCAGACGATGGATATGGCACATGAGGATAAAAACGTTCATGTCATCATTCTGACAGGAGCCGGCAAAAGTTTTTGCGCGGGCGGCAATATCAAAGATATGCGTGACAAAGCTGATATGTTTTCAGGTGACGTCGCCACACTTGAGCTGGGCTACAAAGAAGGTATTCAACGCATCCCACGTGCATTTTCAAAACTCGACGTCCCCGTCATCGCGGCTATTAATGGCGCAGCAGTCGGTGCAGGATTCGATATGTGCATGATGTGCGATATTCGCATTGGCTCTCAATCTGCCCGTTTTGCCGAAAGCTTCGTCAAATTAGGCCTTATTCCCGGTGATGGCGGCGCTTGGTTTTTACCCCGTAAAATTGGCTCCGCACGAGCTGCTCACATGGCTTATACAGGCACCATGATTGATGCTGACACAGCTTTAAACTGGGGTATTATTTCAGAATGCCTAGAACCTGAAGAATTACTTCCCAGAGCATGGCAAATCGCGAAGGAGATTGCGCAAAACCCACCGCTTGCCGTTCGTCAAACCAAAAAACTCCTTCAGCAAAGTGAAGCCTTGAACTTACATGAGATGTTAGATATCTGTGCTAAAACGCAAGCAAAACTGCATCAGACGCAGGACCATATCGAAGCGGTCAACGCGCTTCTTGAGAAACGCCCAGGGCAGTTTAATGGGCATTAATTCTCATAAAATATTTAATAATAATAATTAATTAGATGATCTGGAGATACCTCCTATACTGCAATACTTGAACGACAAAATTTTCAAATATATTGGATGAAAAATTGACTACAGAAGCTAGCCTTGAACAGCTAAAAGACAAAATCAAACTCCTCGTCAGACATGCGGCTGAAGATAGAATCCGAAAACACGCAAGCCAAGAAGACTTTACTTTAGTCGATATAGACGATTTCCAAACAGGCCAAGTCTTAGGCAACTGGATGGCGCTCATTCTGATTACCGGCTCACCGCTTAAAATCACCCTAAAGCTGCACTTCTCTCATAAAAACATTAAAAAACTTATTGTTCCGCTTTATCGTGCTGCCTCACCGGCGGGCATAAGCGATCAGCAATCGATGGACTTTATCAAAGAGTTATGCAACTTAACCGCAGGTTATATAGAGCAAGCCTTTGAACAAAAAGACATTTCTCTCGGTATCAGTTTGCCCCTAGGCACTCGTGGTTTTTATGAAGTCTTTGCTGACTATACCCCATCGACGAGCCCCATCCTGAAATATAACGATATATGGAGTTTAAAGTTTGAGGATATGGAAATCTTGGGCACGGTTATGATTGAAATTAATGACAGCCATGCATTAGAAAACTTTATGTCGTATGACATTGTCGAAGATGAAGATAGTGATGAGGGAGAGTTCGACTTTTTATGAGTAATTTAAATCAAAACATTCAGGCATCTCACAAAGTTTTATCACTCCTTGAAAAAGCCAACTCTCATTCAGAAAATATTCTTGATGGTTTGCCGGGTATCTTTCTTATACTCAATGAAAAGTTCGAAATTTTGCGAGGTAATGTCGAATCCGCAAAGGTTTTTGGGCTCGATAGTGAAGACTTATTGAGAACACATTTCCCTGATTTATTTAAACAAGATATCTGGGATATTTTTCACTATCACTTCAAGTGTTTAAAAAGTGATGAAGCTACCTCGAGTGTAAAGTTTGAGTTAGCCATCCCTGATAATAGTCATGAAGCGGCTAAAAAATCGTTTTACTGGGACTTAACCAGAATAGAAAACTCTAACCAAGCCGAAAATCAAATCTATTCATTAATTGCAAAAAATATATCAGAGCTCAGAGAGGCTGAACACAGGCTATCAAGTATTTTTACCAACATTCCTCTTGGTATTTTTACCATCAATGAAAGAGGTAATATTGAAGACAACTATTCTAACCACCTGCTCTACTTGCTCGGGAAGACAGACTTAAAAGATAAGTCTTTGAAAGACGTACTCTTTCAGCCAATAGACAAAGACTTATCGCGTAATGAAAAACAAGGTATCGATAATATTTATGCTTGCTTAAACCAGCATGAAAAACAATTTGAACAATTAGTGTCAACGTTTCCTAGGAATATATTTTTCTATCACGACAATAAGAAAGACGGCAAACACCTGCAAATATCCTATAAGTCGGTTTCTTATGAGAGCCTTGTTAAACAAGTGCTCATTATTATTGAAGATAGATCCGCCTTTATTGAGTCAGAGAAAGAACAAGAACGCGCAAACTTATTAGAAAAACAAAGTAAAGCCATTTATGAAAGCGCCATTCGAGACCCATTAACAGGCTTATACACGCGGCTTTATATGGCAGATCGTGTCGAAGCCCTGCTTAACAGCCATAACCGACATAACATTGCCGATGCATCTTTAGTGTTATTCGATGTTGATTATTTCAAAAACGTTAACGATACCTACGGCCACGATATTGGCGATAAGGTACTAAAGGAAATTGCCGCTATCATTCTGCTGCAAGCGCGTAACACTGACATTCCTATCCGCTTTGGCGGCGAGGAGTTTATGGTCTTTTTGCCTGCGGACTCACAATGCGGTTTATTGTTTGCTGAACGCGTAAGAAAGAGCGTTGAACAACTCGTGATACATGTTGAAGACGCCAGTATATCGGTCACCATTAGTGGCGGTATTGCTAGTCATCAAGTCGGAGAGGGTTTAGATGCCTTAATGAAACGAGCCGATCAAATGTTATATAAAGCGAAAAAGGAAGGGCGGAATCGTAACCTTGAGGAAGTTCCTTCTTGAGCTATATGATATATAAGCTACTGTTTAATAAAGAGTATGGTGTTTAGCAAAGCACTATATCTACTATGTTGTAATTTGTAATGGATGTTAAGTATGGTAAAAATATTAGTGGTGGACGATTCGGAAATCATTCGGGTTCAATTAAAAAATGACCTAGTCGCACAAGGCTATGAGGTGCTAGAGGCAGACAATGGTTTAAACGGCTTAGACATCGTTGCGAACAATTCAGATATCGACATTATTATCAGTGACGTCAATATGCCTGAAATGGATGGCCCCACGATGTGCAAAAAACTCCACGCCAACTCTGCCTCAAAGCATATCCCTATTGTGATGTTAACCACCCAAAGTAACCCGGATCTAAAAGTTAGCTGTAAAGAATATGGCGTAATTGCTTGGATCACTAAACCTTATAAGCTAAAGGGCTTACTCATGGGCATTGAAAAGATTTTAGCAAGATAATAACTGAATATTGCCCGATGCCACTGAACACGATCTGAGCCGGACAATACACCACCAATTAATTGCTTGGGCTCTCTAACGCTAATAAATAATTTAGCCACGCGCACACTAATGGATTGTTCAAGCAATAGACCTCCTGTGGCACTATAAAAGCTCGGTTTTCACAACAGCGATCAGACTTGGTGCAACTTAATCTCTCCACAGCCCCCTCTTTAGCGCATGACCCGCTATTTAGCTTGAGCTGGCCCAAGCTGCTCTCTGGCAAGAAAATTGCTCGTGCTTATGAAGCACGAATATAAAACTCTCACGACTCCGGGACGACTCGGACAGCAGCCTGTTTTTCATGAGCAGCTGAATACCTCTGGACGACCAGCACTTTCTCCATGCTAAAAAAGGAGTCAATACCATGTCAAAAGCGTCCCAAACGAAACATAGTGTTTTTACGAAACATAGTGCTTTTACAGAACTGCCTGTTGTCGATATTTCATTATTATATTCCGCTGACTCAACTGAACGACAGCAAGCAGCCTCATTATTGGATAAAGCCGTTCGTAATGCTGGCTTTTTCTACCTCAAAGGCCACCAGATTTCCAAAGAATTGACTGAAAACTTAAAGGCGTCAGTCAAAGACTATTTTGCCCAGAGTCACGAAAGCAAAATGGCTAATTACATTGGCCTATCTGAAAATCATTCGGGTTATGTGCCACAGGGAGAAGAACAGTTTTACAGCCATAACATTCAACAAACGAATACTGATTTGAAAGAAGCCTACGATATTGGCCCAGAATCACCTAGTCTTATGGCGCAGTTTGTTAATGATGCTTCAGTTCAGTGGCCTGACAATGCAAGCTTCAAACAAGCCGTTCGCGCCTATTACAATGCCATGCTTGAACTCAGTCGTATCTTGTTTAAAGGCTTTGCCCTCGCTCTCAATTTGCCTGAAGAAACTTTCGTTCAACACCTCAGCACACCTCCCAGCCAACTTCGCCTTATTCATTATTTTGATAACCCGAATGCCAAAGCAGATGATTCAGGCATTGGTGCGCATACCGACTATGAGTTCTTTACTATTTTATTACCGACTGCTCCCGGCCTTCAGGTATTAAATGGTGCCAACGAATGGATAAATGTTCCGCTGTTAGATGACTGTTTTGTAATTAATATTGGTGACATGATGGAATTGGTTTCGAATGGCCACTATGTCGCAACATCTCACCGGGTAAGACAGGTGAAAGAGGAACGTTACGCCTTCCCGTTTTTTTCAAGCCTTGATTACGATACGGTGGTCGCACCCATCGCCTCGTTAGCAGAGGCACAGCCAACCAGTACCTATGAACCCCTGATATGTGGCGACCATCTTCTAGCGCAAACCATGCAAACCTTTAGCTACTTAAAACAACGTGCACAGCGTGGTGAAGTTAACTTACCCGAAAACGCTAAAGCGCTTCTTTCATTCGGACAGACATCCATAAAACAAGGCTAAAAAAAGGATACGACTATGCACCTCAAAGAGCTTATTCAGCGCCATCACCAGAAAGCCCTAAGTAGCGTTCCAGAATGGATGATAGGTTGCTTCAAGCGCAGAAGTATCGCCTTTGCAAATGGACTTACCGATACCCAAACCCATGTGTTCTGGCTACAAGGGCGAAACCTGACCATTGACTTACGTCTGCCTCAAGAGGTTGATCAAGTATCAAAACTGAACATAGCAACATGTACCCAAGATGAGCTCTATAAATTAGCCAACTACGAAGGTTGGTCAGCTGAGAGTAATTGGGCGAATAGCCAACTGAGTTGGTCTGGCGGCACATCCTTCCAACTACATAACCGATGGCCTGAACCTGCGATTCTATCTCGCGTTGGCGACTGCATGATGGAGTTTTCTCCAAGTCATGCCTATGTCGAGGATTGGCGGATCAAATCATGCTCACCCGGCCCACTTGTAAGCCTTAGACTAATAGAAGAGAAAGACCTGACCACCGAAACTTGCAGGCATCGCGGCGGCGCATTAATTATTAATGGCAACTGGGCAGGCCTGGTATTAGGTCGATGCAAAGACATCCCTCTTGCTTCGCAAAAAAATCAGCTACGTGATTTATTTTTATCTGGGCTACCTAACAAAAAACTTCAGTCTGAGGTGTTTAACTTCGAGACTTCTGTGGCACAAGGTTCACTGAAAGAGGGCTTCAAGATTTGTTTTTCAACCCTGCCAGGTATAAAAAATGACACGATCTTCCCTCTGGAAGGCTTTGAGTTCGATGCTAAACAAAACGAGATATTTCAATTATTTAACGAGAATGACCACACGATTCTCAGACGTTTCGCGATTGATACCATCGAAGCATATTTCCCCTATTCTGACTCAACTGAGTGGACTAACGAATCAAGCGCGTGGTTTGAAACAGAGCAAGAGACCTTAAGTCGATACCTAAAAATAGCTGAATAGCACCAACTTGATGCTCACGCCCAATAACGGTGCATTTATTATTTTATATATCAAGATAAGCTTTTTATAAAACACCATTAAAAGCCCAGCCTATAAGGCTCTAGAACACATTGATCATGCTGGCATAGATATTGATATAGGTTAACTGGTAATAAAGAAAATGCTCACTAGAGCAATTAATGGCTGAGCGATCAACCAGAAAACAATACGAAAAATAGCATCACTAGGGTTCCGGCTTCATCAAACCAAATGAAGTGCATACTGGTCCGAGAGTGATCGACCTTCTAAGCGAAGGTTACACGGCGGGATAAAAGCCCGGGAGACTCATCGCTAAGCCGATTGATTGCTCCTGTGTAACCTAAAATACTGAATGAGGTCGTGTCATGAAACACTTCAAAAATTGTATCAAGCAACTTACCCTTCTTATCGCTATGAGCGTCATGAGTTTTATCGCGCATGCTGCTAGCCCCTTAAAAATTGGTTATTCAGATTGGCCTGGCTGGGTCGCCTGGGAAGTGGCCATCGAAAAAGGCTGGTTCAAAGAAGCCGGGGTCGATGTTCAATTTGAATGGTTTGATTATGTTGCCTCGATGGATGCCTTTGCCGCAGGTAAACTTGACGCGGTAGGCATGACCAATGGCGATGCTTTAGTGGTTGGCGCAACCGGTGCTAAAAGCGTCATGATTATGGTCAACGACTACAGCAACGGTAACGATATGATCATTGCCAAGCCGGGCATCGCTTCCGTGAAAGAACTCAAAGGCAAAAAAATCGGCGTTGAAGTCGGCTTTGTTAGCCACTTGATGCTCTTGGATGCGTTGGAAAAAGCAGGCTTAACAGAAAATGATGTTGAGCTGGTGAACGTGCCGACCAATGAAACACCTCAAGTACTCGCTTCAGGCGACGTCGATGCCATCGTTGCATGGCAACCAAGTTCTGGCCAAGCACTGGTTTCAGCTCCGGGCTCTAAAGCCATTGCGACCTCTAAAGATGCACCAGGCTTAATTTACGACATGTATGTTGTCTCTCCCAGCTCTTATGCAAGTCGCAAGGCTGACTGGGAAAAAGTCGTGAAAGTATGGTATCGCGTCGTTGATTTTGTGAATGACCCTAAAACCCTTCCCGAAGCACTCAGCATTATGTCTGCGCGTGTGGGCTTAACATCTGAAGAATATGCCCCTCTACTAAAAGGCACCAAGATACTCAGCCTTAAAGAAGCCAAAGCAGCCTTCAAAAAAGCAGATGGTCTGTCTTCAATCTATGGTTCTTCAAAAATTGCTGACGACTTCAACCTGAAGTATGAGGTGTATAAAGAATCACAGTCTCCTGACAGCTATATCGATCCATCTATCACTATGGGTCTTTAAACCTTAACGCATTCAGAGGCCGTAATAATGAAACAAAAGCAATCATGGTTTGCTGTACGACAAGCATTATCACCGATACAGGCACGCTGGCTGACGCTTCTGTCATTTTTATTGCCTCTGATGATTTGGTCCATTGTGAGCTATGTGCCTTTTGTTTGGCACCCCAAGGTCGAAATTACCGAACCTGGTGGCGTGAGTTGGTTTCAGGAAGGCATGCTGATTGATCGCGCTATATTTTCGGCTGAAGTAGCTAAAGCACGCTCAGAAAATACCCAAGCACCTGAGGGTTTCAGAGCCAATCCGGTGTATTTACCAGCGCCTCATGAAGTGGCCGTAGCATTCTATACGGCATTTACAACAGAACCCAAAAGACGCAGTGAACAATGGCTGCATGAAAGCTTATGGCACAGTATTACGATTATCTTTTGGGGCTTCTTTTTATCCTCCTTAGTCGGTGTCCCGATAGGCATTCTCTGCGGGACCTTTAGCGCTTTTTCAAAAGCCCAAGAACCCTTTATTGAATTTTTTAGATACTTGCCTGCCCCGGCATTCGGTGCACTAGCCGTTGCCATTTTGGGCATTCATGATGGCCCTAAAATCGCCATCATTTTCATTGGAACATTTTTTCAACAAGTGCTTATCGTCGCAAATACTACACGCAAGTTAGATATCGCCTTGTTGGAGGCCGCATTAACGCTAGGTGCGAATAAAATGCAGATTCTGTTCAGAGTCGTGATTCCTGGCATCATTCCTGACTTATTCCGAGATTTAAGAATATTACTCGGCTGGGCATGGACATACTTAATCGTCGCTGAACTCATTGGTACCAGTTCTGGTATCACCTGGTTTATAACCCAACAAGCACGTTACAAGAACTTCGACAATGTATTTGCTGCCATTATTATGATTGGCATCATCGGCTTGGTTTCCGACCTAATTCTAGCCAAACTTTCAAAACATATTTTCCCTTGGGAACGTTCACAAAATAAGGCTTAGATGATGAAAAATTTACACTTACCCAGTTATCTTGAGCAGTCTGAGCGAGTCTCTGAACGCTTTAAAAAATTAAAAGAGCGTGAAGTTATTCTAGAGGTCAAAGATTTATACAAAACCTTTGATTCCCAACAAGGCGAAGTCACGGCCTTAAAAAATATCAATTTTAAAACCCATCGCCGGGAATTTGTCTGTGTCATTGGCCCCTCGGGTTGTGGTAAATCAACACTCATTCGCATTTTAGCAGGGCTCGAAACGCCTTCTTCTGGCCAAGTATTATTAGATGGCGAACCTAAATCAGAACCTGGCCCAGACCGCGGCATGGTATTTCAGGGCTACACCTTATTTCCCTGGTTAACCATCAAAAAGAACGTAATGTTTGGTTTACAAATGGAAGGTAAGTCCAAAACCACCGCTGAAAGTGAAGCGCTGCAATGGATTGAGCTGGTCGGCTTGAGTAAATTTGCCGACGCTTACCCTCATCAACTTTCCGGCGGGATGAAACAGCGTGTCGCCATTGCTCGCGCTTTGGCAAATCAGCCACGCATATTATTAATGGATGAACCCTTTGGTGCGCTCGATGCCCAGACCCGTTTTAAAATGCAAACCAACCTAATCGATATCTGGAAAAACATTGATATTACCGTGCTATTTATCACTCACGACCTCGATGAAGCGATCTATTTAGCAGATAGAATCTTAGTATTAAAAGCGCATCCAGGGGAAGTGCAGGAAGTGATCGAAGTCTCGGTACCGCGGCCACGTAAACCGGAGCAGTTCCTATCCCCTGAATTTTTGGCTACAAAAAAACGCTTAGAAGAATTAATTCATCCGCCCAAAGAGGATGATGACGAAGATAGCCTTCACCTGATTCGAATGACACGAGTAGGCGATGATGTTGAAGATATCGAGCTTTGATAAAACCATGTAAAAGGTAGAGATGCAGAGCTTATTATCGACGCAGGCATGGGCGTTAGCAGCCTCAAAAAGGCAAACGCTCTAATGCGCATTAACTCACTTCCTGTGAGTGTGATTCATGGCGGCCATGAACCAAGCTTTGGAAGAGAACGACTCCTCAAATTAATTCAGCATGACTGTAAACAATCATCCTAAGAAAGAACCATTCCATCGCGATGCTTCGGCAGGCCTATCGATATCAACATACACACAGCGATCATCAAAGCAGACACCATTAAACAAGCGATTAAACCATAAACTTGAAATATCCAACCTGACAACACTGTGCCAAGGAGTCTACCCATAGCATTCGCCATATAGTAAAAACCAATATCTAATGAGGCACCATCTTCACGCGCGTAACTGACAATTAAATAACTATGCACGGAAGAATTAATAGCAAATAAGCCCCCAAAAACCAGTAAGCCAATAATCAACACTAGCGTCCATATTGAAGTAAATTCAACACCACTATATAAGATTAAAGCCAAGAGAACCGGGCTAAAAAATAAAGGGAAGGACCATAGCAATGCGGTTTTTCCATCAGGCACCTTGCCTCTTTTTATACCTGTTATGTTGGGTGCGAGAGTTTGTACAAAGCCATAAAAAACAACCCATAAAGCCAAAAGCATAGCGACTTGCCAATGATTCCATTGTAACTGTGCAGACAAATAAACCGGCAAGGCAACCACAAACCAAACGTCACGCGATGCAAAGAGAAACATCCTGGCAGCGGAAAGAATATTCACAGATCGGCTTTTTGAAAATACTTCTGAAAACTTGGGTTTATTTTTCGCTTTGCCTAAATCTTTTTTCAAGCTAAATATGCTAAACAGCCAAACACATAGTAAACAGATAGCCATGAATAGTATGGCGCCTTGAAATCCAAGCAAGGTCAGTAATACTCCCCCTAAAAAGAAACCAAGACCCTTTAGGGTATTTTTTGAACCGGTGAGAATAGCAACCCATTTATAAAGTTGGCCTTGCGCCTCATTCGGCACCAAGGCTTTTATCGCACTCTTGGCGCTCATTTTATTTAGGTCTTTCGCGATACCCGATAAGGCTTGCGCGGCCATTACCCAGACCACACTTAGATAATCATTCGGTACTAGTAGCATACCCAAAGCCAAGACCTGCAAAAACAAACCAATATTCATGGTTTTGTTTAAACCTAAATGGGCGCCTAGCCAGCCACCCAATAAGTTAGTCACTACCCCAAAAATCTCGTAAAACAAGAACAACATCGCCACTTCAAGCGGGCTGTACCCCAAAGAATGAAAGTACAGCACCACTAACATACGCAAGGCGCCATCGGTCAGCGTAAAAGACCAATAATTTCCTGTCACCATCAGGTATTGACGTATTTCAGGATTCAAGTGTGCCAGGAATTTCATATTAAGCCTGATCTTGTAACCCGACCATACGTACTAATTCAGCCGTGCGATTTGCATAGCCCCATTCATTGTCATACCAGGCATAAATCTTAACTTGAGTGCCATGCACCACCATCGTAGACAGTGCATCAATGATGCTGGAACGTGGATCAGTCTTGTAATCTATCGAAACCAGTGGGCGTTCTTCATAACCCAAAATATCTTTCAGTTCGTTGTCGGCTGCACGTCTGAGCAAATCATTCACCTCTTCAACCGTGGTCGCGCGACTCACCTCAAAAACACAATCGGTTAAAGACGCGTTGGCGAGTGGCACCCGAATCGCGTGACCATTTAATTTCCCAGTTAACTCCGGAAATATATGGGTTATCGCGGTGGCCGATCCGGTTGTCGTGGGGATCAAGCTCATGCCACAGGCACGGGCACGTCGTAAATCTTTATGGGGTGCATCCAGAATAGTTTGGGTATTGGTAATACTATGAATCGTTGTGATAGAGCCATGCTTTATACCCAGGTTTTCATTAATCACTTTCACCACAGGGGCTAAACAGTTGGTTGTACAGGAAGCCGCTGTCACGATGGGATACTTGGCTTTATCGTAGAGGTGGTCATTCACGCCCATCACGATATTTAACACACCCTCTTCTTTCACCGGCGCGGTCACCACAACACGTTTCACACCCTGATCCAAATAAGCCTGCAAAATCGCTTTGGTTTTCATTTTGCCGGATGCTTCAATCACCACATCACAACCTGACCAGTCAGTTTCCTCGATAGTCTTGTTTTGGGTACACAGAATTCGCTGACCATTCACCAGCACATCACTGCCTTCTGAGATGGCCTCATGCTGCCAACGACCATGTACCGAATCGAAAGTCACCAGATGCGCCAAGGTCGTGGCATCAGCAGCAGGGTCGTTGATCTGCACAAACTCTATTTCCGGCCAATCGAAGGCTGCCCGAAACGATAGCCGTCCCATTCTGCCAAATCCGTTTATACCTACTTTAATAGTCATGAGACCTCTAAAATTCTGTTAATAAATTATAGGTTAACAGCATAATGCTGCTCTTGGCGGACACCACAGTTGCTTTGAGCTTGTTAAGCTAATCCAAGGACTGCCGAGCATTTAATTTGAAACCATAAAGGCTCGCGTCATCCTTATCAATTATGAGCGACAAGGTCAGGGTTGCTTGGCGGCTTTCGGTTTGGCTAACGCGGGCATTAAAGAGTAACTGGTAATAAATTTCCGAGTTCTTTTCACCCAGCTTTATCAAATTGGAAAATGCGATTTGCTCGATATCACCAAACAACTCATGCAGCTTGGCTAACTGTTTAGCCAGTCTTTCTTCGGTAATTTTAACCTTGGCTTGCTGATGAAACAATTCATACAAAGCTTGAGGGTTTTGGCCATTATATAAAGCAACGACTTTGTCACCCCAGAGCTTGGCCTCGAGTTCATCAAACACTGCCTCTTCATCTAGCACAAGATCTGGAGATGAAAGCTGATCATATATCTTTGTGGTCACTAAAATATTGATCGTCAGTAATACGACGATCAATACTAACAAGCTATTGGTTAATTTTGAGGTCATAAAGCCGCAACTGTCTTCACTAGCTGAGCATTACAACGTAATCCCGCAGGGATGGTATTTCCCGGATTATCCATTTTCAACTGCACACTGAATGTACCACTCGCTGGGTCAATTAATGGATCAACAATATCAACCTTGGCTTTTTTAGCTTTGATCAAGTCAGACTCAGGCTTAATCAACAGGTCTTGGCCTTTCTTGATTTGTCCAAAGTAATTAGCGGGCAATAATAAATCAACATGCAATGGGTTCAGATTAGCCAATTCAATAATCGGATCAACATTGACATACTCACCTTTGGTATATGCTCGATTAACGACCACACCACTTATCGGGCTCTTCACTGTTCTTAAGTCTGCATCTTCTTGTCTTAAGCGAAGTTCAGATTTGGCTAGCAGTAATTCTGTTTCAATTTCATCACGCTCGTGCATGGTGAGAATGTCATCTTTATAGAGCGCTTTATTGCGTTCCGCCTTACGTTCGGCGAAATCTGCCTTGGCTTTGGCTAAGGCAACTTGTTCTTTTTCTACCCCTGCTTTTAATTGGAATAGACGCTCACCGGCTTTCACGGTATCGCCTCGTTTCACATCGACATTATCAAGTACGCCAGGTACTGGGGAGCTCACTGCAACCTTTTGACTTGGCTCTAACATGCAGCCTAATGCAGAAAGAGTATTGCCTTCGGCTAAGACAAGATGACTCTGTGACAATAAAAGCGCTACGATTGCGCTATATCCAATTCGACGTGTTTTGATCATTTCCTATCCCCGGTAAATGCCAGCGTTCGCTGCCTGTGTGTATCTAGTTTTATAAGTTGTTTTCGTTGTCGGTAATGACTGCGTGCTAATTTTTTCTGACAGTAAATCTGGATCAAATAACCCAGTGAGTGCGGTAAATTAAGCTGTTTTTTTCTCGCTAGCGTAAGCATTTTTTTTATCAATTGATTAGCCATTTTTTTTATCAATACATCTTCCAGCGATAAGATTTTACTGACATAGCCTGGATCGCCCTGACGTGCACTTCGACCCTCTAACTGCCGATCGACGCGTGCAGCATCTTGCAATTCGGTGATGATAACATGTAGGCCACCGGCCGCCCTAGTATCAGTCGTCAATTTTATATCTGTACCTCGACCCGCCATGCTAGTCGCGACGGTAACTGCACCCGACTCACCGGCCATGGCAATAATCTCGGCTTCTTCCTGATCCTGTCTAGCATTCAAAACCCGATGTTCAATGTTATGTTTTCTCAGCGTTTGACTAATCGCTTCGGAAGAAGCAACCGAGCTGGTACCAATCAAAATAGCTTGGCCTTGTGCTTTAAGTTCTTTGGTCAATTCTGCGATTCGGTCCCACTTCAAAGCCTCGCTGATATACACCTCGCGATACTTTTTAATACGCCGGCTTTTTTTCAAAAGCGGCACAGTTTCACTGCGTAGGCGATAAACATCGAGCAACTCACTGGCGACTTCTTTACCGGTTCCGGTCATACCACTTAGGTAATGATATTTCCTGAAAAAGTTTTGATAACTGATTTCAGCGTTGGTTTCCCTAGGTTTCGTCAGCGGTATCTTCTCTTTAATTTCGATCATTTGCTGAAGACCTTGGCCCCAACTTCGACCCGGCATTACCCGACCGGTATAAGGGTCGACGATCTGAACAGCATCCTCTTCATCGATAATATAATCTCGATCAAGATGATAGACATGCAATGCTGACAGCGCTTGTTTAACTAGCGGCTCACGATAAAAATTACTTTTCCACAGACCGTGCAAGTCTTGACAGCTTTCTACCAAAAGCGCATAACCTGCACTTGTTAGGTGAACAGTGGAACTTTCATCTTGAGTGAAGTGCTTGGGGCTTTCAAAGCGCTCAGCAATCATCATTGCTTGCGATAGTAGTTGCTCTTCTCTGGCACCAAATTTTTCTTCCCCCGAAATAATTAGAGGAGTCCGTGCCTCATCGATAAAAACACTATCGGCCTCATCGACAATGGCGAAATGTAGGCCTCGAAGCAGCAGCTTTTCTGACCAACTCGAATTCCCGGTTAACAGCGCCGCTTGTAATAAGCGCGTGCCTTGGTGTTGCTCGAGTACCAACCGATCCTTTAAAAAATCGAAAGTGAGCTCTTTATTGCTGCAATAACAGATATGGCAAGCGTAAGCTTCACGTCTTTCACCCAGCTCTTTTTCATGGGTAATAATCCCCAGTTTGAGCGAAAGCGCTTCATACAGCTCGCGCATTTCTTCGGCATCACGCTCAGCCAAGTAATCATTCACGGTGACCACATGAACAGGAATGCCTGCTAAACCTGCTGTTGCTGCAGCCAAGGTCGCTGCTAGGGTCTTACCTTCACCTGTTGCCATTTCGGCAATACCACCACGCAATAAGGAAAGCGAGGCGAGAATTTGGGTGTGATGATGACGCATGCCAAGCACACGGCCGCTCACTTCTCGAATAATAGCGAATGCTTCAATCACCGTCTTTTGAGTTAAACCTTGCAGACGTAATTGACTACGACAGGCCACTAAAGCTGCTTGCAATGACGCCTCATCCAACAACTCTAGTTGCTCAGAACGAGCAACAATAGCCTTAACCATACGAGAATTTCGACGCAATAAAGCATTAGCGGCTTTGCGTAGTAGCTCATTCAATCTCGACATAAACAAGTCGAAACGATTGCTATCAAGCCAGCGCTTTTCGTTTCTGATACCCGTCAAAATGGGCTGTCGGCTAGTAAATTCAGACATCGAAATAGGTCAAGAAGGTTCGGCGTACCGTTCGGTAGATACGGAAAATAATAGCTTCTGGCGGATGTTCAAACTTGATATAAATTCGCTCATCGACGCGAGTATCAGGAAGCTGATCAAAGTCCATCACTAAGGGGAAAAAGGGTAATAAGCTTTGAGGTTCTCTGGCACCTGGATTCATCATAATTTCCCCGCCACCCGCTTCCGTTAGGATTTCACTGGCTGGCTGACGAGAGGTCGAGGGGAATATTTTCCAGGCACTTGGCACATATACCCGATCTAAATCAGCGGCTTTCACTGCATGCACACGGCTAACATTTTCACGCACTAACTTTATGTCGGCCTCTGGCACCATTGCGCGCACTTTGATATCGCTGTCACTGAGTATGTGGCCCACTAAGACGCCACGCTTCAGAAATATCCCGGGTAAGTCTTCGGCATTTTTAACCGACCACATTCCGGTGGCCCCAGCGCGTAAGTTTAAGGCTTGAATACGCGCATCACTTTCCTGAATCTCTGACTTCAAACGCTCCAGCTCTTCCTGATAAATATTCATGCTCACTGGGTCATTCCAAAAACCTAAACGCTGAGCACTGGCTTCAAGTAGCTGTTGCTGAAGTACCTGCCGTTCTTTTTCTAGCTCTCTGTTTTTACATTCAATCAACAACTCGCCTTCATTTACCAAGGCGCCAGAGGCTTGGTGAACTTGGGTGATAAAGCAACTTTCCTTGGCGATGACTCGCCTGTTTTCATCTAATTGAACAACACCTTGAATACTCGTGCTGATAGGCAGTGGCAACACTCCGAACAAGACAATAATCAAGCCCGCACAGAGTGACACAACCACTGTCGGGCTACGACGGCTCGCACTGATATCTGAGTCCTGCCAAGCTTTGAAAATCGTCTTTAGATTTGGCCAGATAAAGGTGCCAGTCACCGACCAAACCGCTAAAACCACGCCGATGAAAAAGTATTGTTGAGCGACGAACAGAATGATGGTGATCATCAAAAAGATACGGTACAAGAAGGCCAAGAAACCATAGGCACATAACCACGCCGCTTCGCGTCGATCATAGGCCGGTGAAGGTAAGCCTC
>JBFJZQ010000003.1:0-37706 GCA_041622015.1 Oleiphilaceae bacterium | reverse complement strand
CGAGCACAAAGATTTTATTTACGACATTATCAGTTTATTTTCTCAGGAAACCACTGAACTGAATAAATTAAGTGTTCAAGACCACCATTACCCCTACGAATTTATCACTGAGGGAATTAGAAGAGCGCTTTCAAAAGTAGCCCAATTAGAAGATGAGTTACACATTATAGTCAGACGCACCCAAACCCTGACCGACATGAAAGAAGTCCTTTCGAATGTCCTTGCTATTTTAGAAGGCCAAGCCGAATATTAATCAGAAAAGCCCGATTCAATAGCGCTTATATTTAACGCTGATCAGTCTCAGATCAGCACATAGGATTGTTAAATTGAACACCCTCAATTCCTCTTCAGCAAAACGCATCATCATTATTTATAATCCAATCTCAGGAAGAGGTTTAGCCACAAAAATGGCAATCAAGGCGGAAGCTTTTGCAACACAAAAAGGCTGGCAAGTCTTAGCCAATGTCCAAAGTGAATATGCAGGACATATTGAAAAAGAACTTGCCGGAAGATTTATAGATGAGACTGACTTAATCATGTTAATTGGGGGGGATGGCACGCTCCGCGAGCTCATTGCAGGACTACAAACACTCAAACGTCAGACGGAGATAGCATTTATCCCGATGGGCAATGCCAATGTCGTTGCACGTGAATTAAACATCCCCTTAAAACCACAGCAGGCCTTGAAAATGCTTGAATCCAGTAAAGTCGCTTGCATTGATATTGGCATTCTGGACTTAAATCCTAAGCAAGACGCTCACTCCATTTATCAACAAAGTTTGATTTTCCTTGCGATGATTGAAATTGGTTTTGGTGCAAAGATTGTCCATTTAGTGAATCAATTACGCTTAGGAAAACTAAGTCGTTTATACCAGTTATGGGGGGACTTGGTATATGCCATAGCAGGAGTTCTTGCATTTATCCAAAAGAATTCTGACGAGACTGAATTGAGCACTCATAATCAACAGGCATCAAGTAAACACCTTGTCATTTCAAATATGAAAACCTATGCCAAAGGCTGGGCCTTAACCCCAAATGCCAATTGTCAGGACGGCTTACTGAACATAGCGGTGAATAACAAAGGATCGCGACTTTCAACACTCATGACTTTTTTACTTGCTGCGCAAGGAAAACCAAACTCAAACAAAATGACTTACTCGCAAGCCAAGGAAGTCATTTTAAAAGGATCATCGAAGGCATACATGCAAGTGGACGGTGACCCTATAAGTTTCAGCGGTTATGCGGAAGTAAGGGTTGAGCCGAAAGCATACAATATCCATATTCCGCATGAGCCCTGAATAAAGCTGCTCTACACTCATTCAGCTTGACCTTAGCAGCTAATGCTTTGTACTTTTAGGCGAAATAAGCTGAACGACTTGAACATCATCCTGCTCTTCCCCTACTTCTGGAAAATGATTGACGCGCGTATCTAATTCATTGGTTTCTATTTGAACAATTTGCTTTTCCATGAAGCCACACGCCACACATTCTTTAAAGGTACCGTCATCATTCGTGTAGCTAACGAGTCGATCCATTTCGGCACATTTTGGACACACCGCGCCGGCAATAAATCGTTTTGGCGAAATCATACTTTCATACCTGCTTGCTTCAACAAAGGATCGACACTGGGTTTGCGCCCGCGGAAATTAACAAACATATCCATCGCTTCCAAAGAGCCGCCTTTTTGGAGAATCTGCTCTTTATACTCCAAGCCAGTTTTTGGGTTGAAAATACCGTCCTCTTCAAAACGAGAGAATGCATCGGCAGCCAAGACTTCAGCCCATTTATAACTGTAATAACCTGCTGCATAACCACCGGCAAAGATATGGCTAAAAGCATGACTAAAGCGTGTATAGGCGGGTGGCTTAAGTACAGACACCTTATTTCTGACATAATCCATCAAGCCCAAGACATCATTATTGTCTTTTTCAGTAAAGTCACGGTGCAGTAAGAAATCAAATAAAGAAAACTCAATCTGGCGCATCATCATCATGCCATTTTGAAAGTGTTTGGCTTCTAACATTTTATCAAGCATGGCTTTTGGAAGCGGCTCACCGGTTTCATGGTGTTGACTCATCATCGCTAATGACTCTTCTTGCCAGCACCAGTTTTCTAGAAACTGGCTAGGCAACTCAACAACATCCCATGGCACACCGGAAATTCCTGACACAGCCGCGACATCGACCGTAGTCAGCATATGATGCAAACCATGGCCAAATTCATGAAATAAAGTCGTCACTTCGTTGTGCGTTAACAAGCTGGGTTTGCCATCAACTGGCGGAGTGAAATTACACACCAAAAAAGCCACTGGCATTTGAATAGAACCATTTTCTAAACGTCGCCGCGCGCGACAATCCGCCATCCAGGCACCACCTCGTTTGTTCTTACGCGCATACAGATCTAAATAAAATCCCGCAATTTCTTTACCTTCAGAATAGATACTGTAATAACAGGCATCGGGATGAAAACTACTTACATCGGGATTGGCAACGACGTCTATATTGAATAAACGCTGCACGATATCAAATAAACCCTTCAAGACAGTGGGTGCTGGAAAATAAGGTTTTAACTCTTCTTGTGATATGTCAAAACATTGCTGCTTTAGTTTTTCTGAATAAAAGGCGCTATCCCAAGCATTAAACTCATCTGAGCCCGACTCTTGTTTCGCGAAGGCTTTTAAGTCTTCTAACTCCTTTTCCGCAAAGGAACGGCCTTTATCGGCAAGTTGTTCAAGGAATTCGACCACTTCATCCACAGACTCAGCCATTTTCGTGGCTAGCGATTGCTGGGCATAATTATCAAACGAGAGCAGTTTAGACAGAGCCTGTCTCGCCACCAATATTTCTTGAATGGTTTCGGTGTTATCCCACTTTCCGGCATAGGGCCCTTGATCAGAGGCTCTGGTCATAAATGCTTCATACATTTTTTCTCTAATAGAGGCATCTTCACAGTAGGTCATAACAGGTAAATAACAGGGGACATCCAAGGTCAGCAAGTAACCACTTTCATGACCATTTTCTTTAGCAAGGCTCGCCAACAACTGCAGCGCGCTTTCTGGTAAACCAGGTAATTGCTCTTTAGTTTCAAAATGAAGCGTCCACGCCTGGGTGGCATCTAAGACATTTTCAGAGAAAACATTTGAAAGGCTAGAGAGTTTTTTCTTTAATTCCGAATACTCTGCTTTTGCGGCCTCTGGCAGCGCGACACCTGACAGTTTGAAACTACGTAAAATATGTTTGATCGACTGTTTCTGGGCTTGTGAAAGTGAAGCAAAATCATCACGATCAGCTAAACGTTGATAAGCTTCATAGAGCGCAACATTCTGGCCCATTTCGGTATTGTAATCTGTTAATAAGGCGATGATGCGCTTATAAATCTCACGTAACTCATCAGAATTTAATACTGAATTGTAATGTGAAATAACGGCCCAAACCTTGTTTAAACGGTCATCTGACTCTTCGAGTGGAAACGCCAACTCATCCCAAGAGTCGACACCTTTTGCAATCAGATCAGCGACCAATTGTCGGTTTTCTTTCAGCACTTGCTCCATAGCAGGTTCAAAATCAGTAATAGCAATAGCATCAAAATCGGGTCGTACTGAGTCAGTTAACAAAGAATTCATAGACGGTCATAATCTCTTTTGAAGTGTGTTCATTTTGCAGACTTATATCAGGCTAGCCATCTTAGACGCTTCTTATTCTCAACACTAGCCAAATAGCTGAAATTCAACTTAATAGCCCAAGGCAAATCTGTAATAAAGCTTAACCCTCGTAGCTTTGAAGTTCTGGGCACTGGTGAACATTTTTAAATTTCGTTATGCTCTGTTTTCCGTCAAATTGGCTTCGCTTATTTATTTCGTCGCCGCCCCTTTCAAATGACTAAAGCTGAAAAAAATCATGAACGCTATTCGATCTTATCTTGAACACACACCACAACTTGGCAATAAGGTTTTTGTTGATCCGACCGCTATCGTCATTGGCGATGTGACGATTGGCTCTGACAGCTCAATCTGGCCTTTAGTGGTGATACGCGGTGATATGCACACCATCAAAATTGGTGAACGTACCAGCATACAGGATGGCTCGGTTTTACATATCACCCATGCAGGCCCTTTTAACCCCGATGGCTTTCCTCTCAACATAGGTTCTGATGTGACTGTCGGCCATAAAGCGCTACTTCATGGTTGCACGGTAAAAGACCGCGTATTGGTGGGTATGGGAGCAATTGTCATGGATGGAGCCGTGATAGAAGAAGAGGTCATTTTAGCCGCTGGCAGTACCGTCCCCCCTGGCAAAATCCTGGAATCCGGCTTTTTATATAAAGGTAGCCCGGCCAAACAAATCCGGGCACTTTCCGAGAAAGAAAAAGCATTTTTTACCTATACGGCAAATAACTATGTCTCGCTCAAAGACAAACACATCGCCGACCTAAAGCAACAAGGATTAATTGCCTAATGGCTATACAATGGTTTCCTGGGCATATGCATAAAGCCCAAAAAGAGATTAAAAAAGTCATGTCAGACATTGATGTGGTCATAGAAGTACTGGATGCCCGAATCCCTTTCAGCAGTTCCAACCCGATGATTCAAAAGTTGAAGGGAGATAAGCCCTGCATCAAACTATTGAATAAAGCTGACTTGGCCGACCCCGCTATTATCAAACGCTGGCAAGCGCATTATGAAAAAGATGCAACGATTAAGACGCTCGCCTTATCGGCCAATACCTCAATAAACAAAGGCGCTATCGGTAACCTTTGCCGTAAGCTTGCACCGCATCGCGCGAATTCAGACAAGTCGATTAATGCCATGATTATGGGCATCCCTAATGTGGGTAAATCGACGCTGATCAACGCTCTCGCTGGTCGAAACATTGCCAAAGTTGGTAATGAACCTGCCGTCACCAAAAGACAGCAAAAAATTAATTTAGAAAATGGCATTGTACTGTCCGACACACCCGGCGTGCTCTGGCCAAAACTAGACCCTGAAAGCTGTGGTTATCGTCTAGCCGCAACCGGAGCAATTAAGGACACCGCTATGGAGTATGAATCGGTGGCCTGTTTTACACTCGACTTCCTTTCTTCAGCCTACCCGGATGCTTTGTGCTCTCGATTTAAACTCGGTGATAGTGATGCCTTGAAGAAGGTGAATAACAGTCTTGAACTTTTATCCCTCATTGGCAGTAAGCGTGGTTGCTTACGAGCCGGCGGTATCATAGACACCCATCAAGCGGCCACTATTGTATTGAATGAATTACGTTCAGGAAAAATTGGCGCTATTTGCCTGGAAACCCCGGAAATGATGCAAGCAGAAATGGCCGAGTTTTTTGCGATGATCGAAGCCAAGCGTTTGGCTGAAATGGCCAGGAGAGAAGTCTCGGGTAAGCGAAGTGATCACTCTTTTGAGCATGAGCAAAAAGACAGGAACAAATGAAGACCTTCTTAAGACGGCTAGAAATCCTCAATTTCTTACGCAATCAACATACTTTGGTCAACACGGAAAGCATTGTTCATCACCTCGAGAATTCAGGCCATCTTGATGCACAGCAGAGTCAAAGCAAAAGCATTTTCCGACTCATCCAGCGTGATCTCAATTTTCTGCTGGGCGACAAGTCTGATGACAGTTCAGAACAAGCAAATAAAGAAAGCAGCATTCATGAAGATATTGATGAGTATGACAACGACTTTGGACTAAGCGTCGAGAAAGGCTCGGGCAAAGCGCTGCTTTGGTCCCTGTCACCTTACCAACAACTTAACTATGACTTTGAACGAATGCCGGCGTTTATGGCGTTAGCCCTGACGCTGAGTGAAAAGCATTTGAAGCAAGTACTACCTTCCGAGACTCGCAGCGAACTCAAGAAACTCTTCGAAAATGCTCAAGAAAAGCTGATCAAAAGTGAGCAAAAACTTTCTACACGTCACTACCAACGTCTGAGTCAATCTGTAGAATTCTTTCAACGAGGGCAACGCCTTCAAGCAGCATCATTTAATCCACAAATATTGGATACAATTTACCGTGCCATTTTACTTGGAAAACGTATATCCATTAGCTATGTGCGCGGCTCAACGACAAAAGACTATCAGCTTCATCCTTACGGAGTGGTCATCATGCTACCCAAGCTTTATTTAGTCGCAAAAAAACATGAGACAGTCGCTGAACAAGACTCCTTTAGAAGTTTTCTGGTGCATAAAATTCAAGATATTACGATTGAATACCAAAGCAATAATGTGCCTGATAACTTTGACCTACGAGAGTATTTAGACGCAGGACATATGGATGTTTATCTGGCCTTTAACGATCATGAGGATCATACCTTATTGCTCGAAATCTACGCTTCAGCAAGCAGTAATTTGATAGAAGATCTAAAAGAAAACCCTATCAGCTTAGACCAAACGCTCTTAAAAATTGACGAAGACACGTGGCATTTAAGCGCCACCGTTAAACGTACCATTCAGCTCAAAAACTGGTTAATGGCTCTCGGGAATCAGGCAAAAATCTTGTCTCCCAAATTAATACAGGAAGACCTGATTCAGGCAATCGAAGCCATTCGCGCTCGATACCAATGAACACTCTCTAAACGCTACTTTGCTAAACCGGCTCGACCAGTACCAAACGCATATTCTGGCCATCAAAAATCGCTTTCAAGGTATCTCTAACTGCATGAATATCATCGCTTTTAATACGGAAACGGAATTTAGTACCTTTCTGGGTAAATGCATTAACTCGAAACATGTGATCACTCCTGACATTAACTTGAACCGCGTTTTAGTCGGTTTCTCATTGAAGACAGGAGTGATAATAAGAAGCGAAGCGACACATTGTGTCGCCGTATACAATAATTAGTAAATTATTTTATACGTTTATAGTCTCGGTGCCACTGCCCTAAACGCTCAGCGACTCCCAGCATGACATAATCACTGCGCAAGGAAGAAAAAACATCGAAGGCATGTTGCGCACCCGGAATTTCTGCAAAGTCGACGGTTTGCTTCGATACCGCATCGAGCTCACTTGCAAAATATTGCGCTTCCCCTAACGAGGTCAAACAATCTTTATCACCATGAATAACCAAAAAAGGTGGTGCATCTTGATTAATATGGGTAATCGGAGACATCAGTTGATATAAATCAGCGTTCTCTAACTTCGTCTGCTTAATAATACTCTTGCGAAGGACGATTTCTAAACCAAGACTTAGCTGCAGCTTTTGGGTATCTGAAAGATCATAAATACCATAATAAGGCACACAGCCTTGCACACTGGTATCTGACTTTTCAAAGCCAGGTTGGAAATCAGGGATATTGGCACTTAAGGCCAATAGCGAGGATAAATGCCCGCCGGCAGAACCACCGGTTGCGATAATGAAATCCGGGTCACCACCATATTCTTTGATATGTTCTTTCACCCAAACCAGGGCTTGTTTGCAGTCAATGATGTGATCAGGAAAGGTGGCTTTCGGGCTCAAACGATAATCAATCGAGACACACACCCAACCTCTTTTTGCCATTTCCATCATCAAGGGAATACCTTGCTCTTTTTTACTGCCATAACCAAAAGTCCAAGCACCCCCATGAATCTGAAAGAGTACCGGTGAACGATGGCCATCCTGAGATAATTCACGTGGACGGCGAATATCCAGTTTTAAACGAAAACCATCTACTTCGTGATAGACAATATCTTTAATAAGCTCAACCTTTTCATCTTTCCAACTTGCAAAAGGGTATATCAGCCTATCTAAATCGAGTTCTGCATGACGCCCCCATAAACAAACAGCCCCTGCTTGTCGATGCGGTATCACAATACTATCCATCAATATTTTGGCTTTATAACCAGAGTAATAATGATAGGCCAAGAACATCCAAGAGATTACGCATGCAGCCAGCGCAAGCGCGCCCCAGAACTCGGACACCACGCCACCCCATGCCATGAGGAAGACTACAAGCAATTGAAAAGCAATCACATGCAAAGCTAGCTCGCCAGTCAACCAGCCTAGAAAAAAACTGGGTACAATCCATTTAGGATGACGATAAACAGGACGTAAAACGTTATAGGTTAATGCGATGCTCAGCAAGGTAAAGACAATCAAAACAAAAATCATAAGAGGCTCTTATCAATAAGAAATTAATTAGAAGTATAGGAGCATATTGCTTTATCCACCTGAAAAAAAGTAAATAGGCATTCTCTGGCCACACCTTACAAAAGCCTTACAGTTTTACAACTAAATGTAACACCTAAAAAATATTTGGTAGCTATACTATGCCGCCTAATTTAGCCGACCATCCAATATGGAGCACTGAATGACCCAAACTAAAAAAGCACCTTTTAACTCTGTTTTTTCTTTAGTGGTTTTATTCTCCAGCAGCTTGTTTTCTAACGCATCTTTCGCCGCGCCGTTTATGAGCAAAGCTCAATATGAAGACTACAGCGTGCGCTACCAATGCGCCGACCTTCAACACCATGATGATCTTGCCAAGAAAGAAACGATCGTACTTAAACTGGAAGAAGAGTTTGGTATCAACGATGACACCTTTGAGGCCTTTGATGAACTTATTCCTGCCTATGAAAAAGATGACGACCTACTGGATAAGGTTCGAGCTCGCGTACAAAAAGAATGCATTTAGAAACTTAAAATATTTATGTTAAGTCATAAAAAAGAGCCTCACGAGGGCTCTTTTTTTTTAGAATAACTCTTAAAATTTATGCTCGATGCCAAGCGCTAACCAATCCTCATCTGAGTCAGCTACACCTTCATCTTGCATAGTATAGAAACCAAAGACTTTGGTATTTTTAGCCAGTTTATGATCCATACCCAAAGAAGTCTGTGTACCGCCTTCTGCTTTTATATCCGATTCAGCATGCTGCACTTTAAAGGTATTGCTACCCATTTTGTATGCGGCACTGACCATGAAGCCATCTTCATCTAAATTTGTCACATCATTTTCAAACTTGTTCCACATCAAGCCTAACGTTAAATCTTCAATGCTGAACTTTGTAACTAAACGTAGGTTAGAGGTTTCTTCACCCTCAAGGTCCAGGTCATACGCTAGCGCAGCATAGATATTATCTTGCTTGAATTTAACCGCTAATGAATATGCATCGTCTTCGTTTTCATCTTCGCTTGCGATCATCGCCACATCAGCAGAAAGCCCATTCATCTCTGGCGTCATATAGATAATGGTATTTTTCGCTCTGTTTTCTCCGGTGAATACATTTTTGATATCACCTTCGTAGTCATTGAACAAGTCAACGTTGTCCTGCGCTAGTTTTGTGGGCGTATCATGAATACCCGCGATAACCTTACCGAAACTACCTTTCAAACCTGCAAAGCTATTACGCTGTGTAAAGGTTTTGCCCTTGTTGTCACCATCATCAATGCTGGCTTCATATTCCAACTGATAAATAACAGATAGATCATCATTTAAGTTTGTTTCACCTTTAAAACCTAAACGTGAGGCATTACTAACGAGTTCCGCGACCCGGCTATCTGTTCCTTCATCTGAACTCTGAAGAGTTAGGTTAACCTTACCGTATACTTGCCCGTCGATCGGGCTTTCTGCCTGTGCCGTACCCGCGACTACCAAAGAAATAGATGCTGCTAAAATAGATAATTGAGTTTTCATATAACATTCCAAAGTTGTCTTTTAAAAAAACAGCTCAAGGCTCTCTATCGAATCCAGAGAGCCTTGATAGCCATCTGTGTACGCAGGGAATTCTGACGAAAGAATGTTAACGTTTTGTGTCTTTTATATTTCAAAGATATGACAATGTGAGCCTTTAAAAAGGCTCACATTGAAGCAGAAGAATAAATTCGTGCTCTCTTTTACCCTATTAGTGGGGCAAGATTAACTAGGCATGTTTAATGTCAATCACCTTACCTTTTGACTTAGCGACCACTTTGCGTGGAAGTATTATGGTTAGAACACCATGTTTAAAATGTGCATCAATTTTGTCCTGATCCGCATCCTCCGGTAACGATAATACTCGCTGAAATGAACCGTAAGATCGTTCTATCCGATAGGCATCTTTTTCTTTGCTCTCGGATTCTTGTTTCTTTTCACCTTTAATCGTGAGTGTATTGTCTGCCAATTCCAACTTAATATTACCTTCAGCGACTCCCGGCACTTCGACCGTAAGCAGGTACTCCTTATCAGACGCTTCAATATCCATATTAGGTTTTAGCATGACACCCTTGGTTAAACTGGATAAGGCATTCTCACCGAGCAATGAAGGCAATCCAAAGTCTCGGAACGCATCCTCGAGTAGCCGGTCAATATTCTGGTGCAACTGGGTGTGAGGAGCATAACGCCGCCCCTCACGACTCACAGGTACATGCTTCGCGTCGGCATCCTCTTCCTTCTTAAACCAATTCCAAGGATTTAATTTAGTGAGTTCCATAAGCCCCCCTTAAAAAAGTTAAGTTAATGTTTCGTGCTTACAGTCACTTCAGACTGAAAGCCTCTTCACTACCAAGGAACCTCTATGTTTTTAACTACCCCCATTCATGACTATAGTTTTTTAGCAGGAGCCAGATGTTGACTCCCGCATTCTTAATGCCACCTTTAGGCTAGTTAGCCGTTTTTTTAGTATGTTCTTCGATAGTTTTTGTCTCATTAGCGCTCTTTGCAGTCGCCGCTTTTATTGGAATCATTCGAGGTTTCGCTTCTTCGGGAATTTCCCTAACAAGATCAACACGTAGCATGCCATCTTTAATTTCTGCACCTGTGACTTGCATATGATCAGCTAGACTGAATGTTCGCTCAAAAGCACGTAGTGCGATGCCCCGGTGAAGGTACTCCACCCCCTGATCATCCTTTTCATTTACACGACCGGAGACAACTAGCTGGCTATTCTGAACCACAATACTTAAATTGCTTTCACGAAAACCCGCGACCGCCATAGAAATCGTGTAGTGATCCTCACCACGTTTCTCAATATTATAAGGGGGATAAGTACTTGCCGGTTCATCACTGCCTAGAGCCGACTCAAATAAATCATTGAATCGGTCAAAACCTACTGACTGGCGAAGCAAAGGAGTTAAAGATAATGTTGTCGTATTCATGGTACACATCCTTTATTAAGCAAGATTCAACAAAGTTGTGGACATGCAATCTGGTTTTATTTGTATCACTATCAATTAGTGAACCCCATAGAAGCTGCCCACATTTTGTTAAATAATATCTCTCGAAATAATTTCAAGGAAATAAATAAAAATTTTTTTCCTTGATGGCTGAACCTTAAATACGCTTACTAAAAAACATTAATCGTATACAGTCGGAATAGGCTGACGCTTATGTTGGGTAGATGTATAAATATACATAAGCCGTTCTGCGACTGAAGACTCTATCTCTCTGCCTTCAAGAAAGTCATCAATTTGTTGATAAGTAATGCCTAAGGCATCTTCATCTTTCTTTCCTGGCGCCAAGCTTTCAAGATCAGCAGTCGGTGCTTTTTCAATGAGTAAGTTGGGTGCGCCTAAAGTTTTTGCTAGCAAGCGTACCTGGCGCTTATTTAGCCCAAACAAGGGCACGAGATCGACAGCCCCATCACCATATTTTGTATAAAAGCCGGTAATATTTTCAGCAGAATGGTCTGTACCCAAGACCAAGCCACCTAAGACACCCGCCAAATCATATTGGGCCACCATGCGTGCTCTGGCTTTTACATTGCCTTTGGAAAAATCTAGCTGAGCATCTGTCGCATGAAGCGCATCGACAGCGGCTAATGAATCTTGTACCTGCTGATGTAAGGCATCAACAGAGCCTTTGATATTGACAGAAACCGATAAGCTTGGCTTTATAAAACCCAATGCTAACTGGGCATCTTCTTCATCAGCTTGCACACCATAAGGTAGTCTTACAGCAACAAATTTATAGTCATCGGTATTTGTTTCAGCATTCAATTGTTCTACAGCTAGTTGAGCGAGACGACCACAGGTACTTGAATCTACACCGCCACTGATCCCCAAGACTAAATATTTTAAGCCTGAAGCTTTTAAATAGCGTTTTATGAAATCGATCCTGCGGGTAATTTCGAATTGAGGGTCAATCTCGGGCAATACTTTCATTTCTTCAAGAATTTGTTGACGTAAAGACATGCAGACTCCTAATCAAATAAACCAAAGGTAATGACGCTAGCCAGACTTCTCTCCGGGTCTAACTTATGCATTGCAACAAACTCGCCTTTCTTATTGAAGCTCTTACCCTTGCTGAAGTTTAGCTTTAAAACGGACAGCGCATCTTGACTCTGGGATTCAAGACCTAGCTTTGAATAGATAGACACCATCATATTTAAAGCCTCTTCAACAGGCGGCGAAGCAGGGAAACTTTTTACCACGTAAGCCGCGCGATTTACTGCTGCAAGGTAAGCTTGTCGCTTTATATAATAACGTGCCGCATGCAATTCGTAAGCGGATAAACGATTTCTAATATCAATCATCCGTTGCTGTGCATCTGCCGCGTAAGGACTGTCAGGAAAACGAATCAATAACTCTGAAAAGTCTTTAAAGGATAAGCGCATGTGGCCCGGGTCTCGGGAGCTAATATCGACGACAGGTATATATTGGCTCGCCACCCCACCATCTAAATAGTAATTGGCGATACCTCGAACATAGTAGGCATAATCAACGCTGGGGCTTTGTGGGTGCAGCCGAATAAACCGGTCAGCCGCCAACTTTGAACCTTCTAGGTCTAAGCTGCTGTAACGGGCATATATCAAGTCTAATTGCGCTTGCTCGGCATACTTTCCGAAGGGGAAGCGCGACTCTAATTCTTCCAGTGCTATCGTGGCCTGCTGAAAGCTACGGATTTTAATCGCTCGTTTGGCATCTTCGTAGAGTTCTTGCTCTGTGGCTTCTTTTTTAGGCGTTGAACTACAGGCAGAAAGCATTAAATTTAAAATCAGAATAAGTACAACAATAATATTGGAACGCATAAGCAACTACAAAATAGTGAGGTGTGGAATAAACATGTACAATAGCGCGTTGCCAAGCAAGGCTTTGTAAGTTGTGAGAACGCATTATTTCACAAATAAGGCCAAGCGTGTATGACAAAAAATCAAACTTGTCGTTAAGTGCACAGGCAAGCACCCAATTTCGTCATCAGACCTGAAAGAGACACCATGAAACAATTTGTTGAAACTGAATTCGTCGTTCCCCTAGAACTCTCCGGCATGCGTCTGGATCATGTACTTTCCGAGCTTATGCCAGACTATTCTCGCTCACGTCTTCAGCAGTGGATCAAAAATGAACACGTCACAATTAATGGTGCATTTTTAAAATCAAAAGAAAAAGTCAAAATTCACGATCTGATTGAAGTAAAAGCAGAGCTGGAAAGCCAAGGGGAATGGACCGCTGAAGAAATTCCTTTAGACATTGTCTTTGAAGATGACGACATCATTATTCTCAACAAACCCGCCAATATGGTGGTACATCCTGCCGCAGGTAATTACACCGGCACTTTAGTCAATGCTTTATTGCACCATTTCCCCGACATCGAAACCGTACCCCGGGCAGGCATTGTGCATCGATTAGATAAAGACACCACCGGCTTGATGGTGGTAGCAAAAAACTTGAGTGCGCATGCGCATATCGTCGACCAACTTCAAACACGCGCCATGGGTCGCGAGTATGAAGCGATTGTTTCAGGCGTGATGACCGGCGGCGGCACGGTGAATGAACCTATCGCCCGCAGCCCTAAAAACCGCAAAAAGATGGCGGTTAGCCCATTCGGTAAACATGCCGTGACGCATTACCGTGTGATTAAACGCTTCAATGCAAATAGCCATATTCGCGTGAAGCTAGAGACAGGAAGAACCCACCAGATTCGTGTGCATATGGCACACATTAAGTATCCGCTTGTCGGGGATACCACCTATGCCGGACGCTTAAAAATGCCTGCGAATGCCTCTGAGTTTCTAAAAAACTCGCTTAGAAGCTTTGAACGACAAGCACTTCATGCGAAAAAAATCACCTTGATTCACCCTCGTTCAGAAGAAGAAATGAGCTGGGAGTCTGACCTCCCGCAAGATATGTTAACGCTGTTAGACGCCTTGAATGAACCAGACCAAGATGCTTAATCAAACGGGATTTATTATCCCTGACTGGCCAGCCCCCAAAAATGTTCGTGCCTTGGTAAGTACTCGCTCTAGTCTCGAACAACTCAGATCAACCTCAACAACATTGACGGGCTATGATCATTTTAATCTAGCGCTTCATGTGAATGATGACCCGCAGAACGTCTTGAGGAACCGAGCGCAACTCGCCCAACATTTAGCCATTCAGCCAAACAATATTATTTGGTTAGAACAAGTACACGGAATTGATGTGCTTAAAATTGAGAGGAATCTAATCAATGACAGCAACATTCCCATCAAAGCCGATGCATCTATAAGCTCAGTACCGTCAAAAGTGTGTACAATTATGACCGCTGACTGCCTGCCGGTTTTATTTTGTAATATTCCTGATCAAAATAACCCTCAACAAATAGCCGCTGCTCATGCGGGCTGGCGTGGTTTAGCCAAGGGTATTTTATCAAACACGCTCGCACAATTTTCTGAACCACATAATGTAATAGCTTGGCTTGGCCCAGCGATCAGCCAAAAGAATTTTGAAGTAGGCCAAGAAGTCTACGACACATTTATCAGCAAAAATCCAGCGAATTCCACAGCCTTTATTCCTAGTTTGAATTCATCAACAGAATGCCCGAAATGGTTAGCCAGCTTGACTGAGCTTGCAAAAATTGAGTTAAGTGATGCTGGCGTAAAAGCGATTTATGGCGGAGATTGGTGCACCTTCAAACAGGAAGAATTATTTTATTCTTATAGAAGGGATGGCGCTCAATCAGGCCGGATGGCCAGCCTGATTATGTTAACCTAAATCCTCATCAAACATAAAAAAAGCCAATAGAGAAACCTGTTCACTATTGGCCTTATTCGGGTTTAGATAACTTTATGAAACGATGTCTAATAACTCTATATCAAAAACTAGTGTTTGGTATGGACCAATATCGCCACCCGCACCGGCTTCGCCATAGGCTAAATGATAAGGGATATATAACTTCCACTTAGAGCCCACTTTCATTTGCTGAAGTGCTTCTGTCCAGCCGGCAATCACACCACCAACCGGAAACTCTGCTGGCTGGCCACGATCATAAGAACTATCGAACTGCTGACCATTAATTAAAGTTCCACGGTAATGCGTACTGACCACGCTTTGCGCTGTTGGAATGTCTCCCGAACCTTCTGTAATCACTTCGTACTGAAGGCCTGAATCAAGAACAGTTACTTCCTCACGTTTGGCATTTTCTGCCAAGAAAGCTTCACCTTCACCGGCAAATTGCTTAGCTTGCTCTTGTTTGTCCGCTTCAATTTGCGCTTGAATTACCTGAAATGCGGCATTAATTTCTTCACCAGGAACCTGTGGCCCTTGACCTGCAAACGCATCTGAAATACCTGCAATAGCGGCCTCTAAAGAAACACCCTTAAATACATTCGCTAATTGCTGACCCATTTGCATGCCTACGCCATATGACGCTTTTGCTTCGTTGGTCGATAAATCGATATCCGACATAATTTTTCCTATTTATAATTTGAACGGTTAGATTCTGTCACTAACCCTTGAAAGTCTAATCATCGTGATCGATTTACTAGATAGGGGCAAAAATATAAAAAAAAAGGCAAAATTTAATTTTCTTGCCATTAATTCTAAATAATTAGCATCTATTTAAGGTGTCGACCACCGTCAAGATGCAGAGTACGCCCCGTCACATACGTACTCGATAACAGATAATCGACTGCAGAAATCACTTCCTGTAAACCGCCTTCTTTTTCAATTAAGGCTTTTTTGACTGCTTTGGTTTTGTATTCGTCACTATCTTTTTCATTGAACAACACTAACGCCGGTGCAATCGCATTCACTTTGATATCTGGGGCTAAACTCGCTGCGAACGAAAGCGTCATATTGGCCAAAGCGGCTTTACTGGCGGCGTAAGCAATATGTTTTTTACTACCTTTATCCGCGACAAAGTCAGTAAAGTGAATAATATCTTTTAAGTCTTCTGGCGAAGACTGTAATAAGCCCTGCATCGCCAAATTAATTTGATAAGGCGCACTCACATGCACTTGCATCATTTTCGCCATAATCTCGGCAGGCAGCCTTTCGTGACTTTCAGGAATCCAGTCCGATGCGTTGTGGATGATGGCCCTTAACGTTGCATGTTTGGCTTTTACACTTTGAATAAAGGCATCGACACTTTTTTGATCATAAAAGTCACACTGATAAAGCTCGGCACCGGAAAGTTTTAACTCTGCCAACACGGGATAGTCTGTTCGATAAGTACCGATCACCGGTATATCCTGAATCAAAAAATGTTGCGCCAAGGCTAGACCCAGGCGCTTTCCCACGCCCGTGATTAAAATCGGTGATGCGGAGTCGGCAGCCATTAACTTTTCCTTGTATGTAAAAATTCAGCCCGAGTGTGGACATTGGTTTTAAAACTGCCACCTAAAGCCGTCGTCGATGTTTCTGAATTGGAATCCATCACCCCGCGAGATTTCACACAATAGTGAGTGGCATGAATCGAGACCGCCACGTTTTCTGTTTCCAACAAAGTTTGTAGCGCGACCAAAATTTGTTGGGTCAACCTCTCCTGCACCTGAGGTCTTTGAGCAAAGAAGCGCACGATACGATTAATTTTCGACAAACCAATTAATTTATTGGCCGGAATATAAGCCACGGTCGCTGCGCCATCGATGGTAATAAAGTGATGCTCACAGGTACTGGTTAAGTCTATCTCACTGACTTTAACCATTTCATCGACCTGCATTTTGTTTTCAATGACTGAAATTTTAGGAAAGTTGGCATAATCTAAGCCAGAAAAAACTTCATTGACATACATTTTCGCAATGCGGTGCGGGGTTTCGGCTAGGCTGTCATCATTCAGATCCAAGCCTAGGGTGGAAACAACATCCGTCATTAATAGCTTTATTCGCTGATACTTTTCCTCTGATGATAACTCGCTAGGAATTAGAGGAGTTTCTAAGCCTTTAGAGACCAGTGCTTGTTGGACAAGCGAAGCTTCTGAAGAAATCATTTCGAATTCCTTGGGGGGTTAACTACTTTGTGATTTTCAAGACTCAAGGAAACTGAATCCGCAAACCGTAAGGCGTGAGGCTTATCTATTTTGACGCGGGCATAACTGACCCACTCATGCTCACAGCAAATTTCGAGGACATCAGACACGAGTTTTTCAAGCAACAAAAACCGTCCATTTTCGACATGTGGAATAATTTTTTTAGTGATCTCTTTATAGTTCAAGGCATTATCAACCTTATCCTGTAAACATAGTTTGTTTGCTGGGTAATGAATCTCAACATTGATAATAATGTCCTGAAGCTTTTCTTGCTCTTCAGGGTTGAAACCGATAAATGTTCGTAAACGTAAATTAGTTATATTAATCACGGCATTATTGATGGCCATGCGTTAAATCCTTGTCTGTGAGATATCAGTGTATTTATAGTACGCAAGCTTTGTTAGTTCAGATCATACCCCATGTCTAAAACTACGTGATAATTTATCTAGCGCATGATGTGAAAGCTGCCTGATTCGCTCACGCGATAGACCGATTGTTTGGCTAATTTCTTCCAAGGTATATTCCTTGCTTAGGCCAATACCAAAGCGCAGTCTAAGAATATAGGATTCACGTTCGTCCAAGCGAGCGAGTAGACGCTTAATCAACTCTGCATGACTCAAACTTGAGGTTTTAAAGTCCTGATCAGACGGTGACATTTGTTCAATTAATTCAGAATCTTCGGGGCTTGAATAAATTTTTTGGCTGTTTGCACTAGGCTCGACCATATTGGCTATGTGTGTCGACTTATACTCTAAATCATCGGGAAGATGCGTTTCCAGCTCATTTATTTTGGGTGTTCTTCCAAGTGATTGCTCTAAGTTCTGGCGAACTTTATCCACCGCCGCTTTTTCACGCAGTGCCTTAAAAGGCAAACGTACCAAGCTTGATTGTTTATCTAGCGCCAGATGGATGCATTGACTAATGACGATATGCGCATAAGTTGAAAACCTAAAGCCTTTCGAAAAATCGAAGCGTTCTACCGCTTTCATTAACCCAAGATTGCCCTCTTGAAGCAAATCTTCATAGGGCAGACCAAGGTGCCTGAATTTATTTGCGACACTATAAACCAATCTCAAATTGGCCTGGGTCATTTTATTTCTATAATGGACATAGGATGAAGCAGCTTTTTTCAGATGTTTTATAGAGAAATCATTTAGTTGCTTGGCGTCTGGCGAGCTCAGAAATTTATGCACATAATTTACGACTAAATAGCTTGCTGGCGCCCACTCTGACAAGCGACGCTTCAGACGATTTTTCTTAACATGAATTTGCTCTTGGTCTGATAGATGATACATAGTTTCAAGTAGGTCTATGGCACCTAAGAGATTAAGTTCTGCTGCTCTAGAGTTTATGCCTTCAGCCATTTGATACTTGTTTATCTCATCTTCAATATTCAGGATAAGGTTTTTTAAAGGCTCGATAAGTGTTTGATCATCGGCGAAAATAGACAATATGGATAAGCCACTGGTACGCATTTTTAAAAATAGATGCTCTTCAACGCGATGATCAACAACTCCCTCTTTTAGCTCAGCATTATTAGCATGCTTTGGCAGGTCATCAGCCGTTTGAGATAATTGACGCTCATCAAGATCATCATAAGATTGAGCATGTATTTGAACGACCGATTCACAGGCTGTTGGCTCACTCTGAAAACCCAATTGCAACATAGAAAACACCTCAAAATTAGCAACACAATCTTTCATATCTTGCTAATTGATACTCAAATTGCAGTGTATTGGATCACTCAAACACAGTTTTACTCGTGATATGCATTATTCATTAACAAAAATCCAGCAGAAAGAAACAAGTTCAGGTGGTTAATCAGTGAGTATTACCTAGACTAAATGAGTCAATATTTATTTTTTATGTGAGTCTATGAAAAAAGTCGTCCGCAAAGACAAAAGTGATTCAAAACGATTGGAAGTTAAAATTCCAGCAGATTCGCTTGAAATAGGTATGCACGTAATTCGCGTAGATCGCCCTTGGACAGATGTACCCGTTTTACTACAAGGCCTCACCCTAAAAACACCAGAAGATCTTCAATTAATCAGAAAGCATTGCTTGTACGCATTCATTGAAGTCGAAAAGGAGTTTTGGTTAGACCCTGCTAGACAACACTTAAAGAAGGAAGAGATCAGCTACCCGGGCCTTCGGGAGCAAGAAGAAATTAATAAAGTGCTACCCGAAGCACGCTTCACCTTTGAACAAACCAAATTCCATGTAAAAGATGTACTTGAAAGCATTCATTGCAGCAGAAAAATAGACATGAAAGCCTCTCGAAAAGCTGTACAGCATTGCGTCAAAAACATTATACGCAACGCCAACGCCTTGCTTTGGCTGACGCAAATTAAAGAACAGGACGCCTATACTTCAGAACACTGTTTACGAGTAGGCATTCTTGCTATCGCTTTCGGTCGCTTTTTAGGTTTGAACGAATCAGACTTAGAATTACTTGGTTTATGCGGCATGCTGCATGATGTAGGTAAAGTCAAAGTCCCTGATGACATTTTGAACAAGCCTAGCCAGCTCAGTAATTCTGAGTTTGAAATCATGAAACAACATGCAACATTAGGCAAGACCATTCTTGAATCCCAAGAACATGCACATAAATTGATTATAGACACCGCTCACTATCATCATGAACGTATTGATGGCAAAGGCTACCCCGAGCAAATATCTGCAAAATATTTGCACAAGTTTGTCCGAATCATTTCGATCGTGGATGCCTATGATGCGATTACCAGCGCTCGCTGCTATAAAGGTAGTGCGCCCGCATTCGAAGCTTTAAAAATACTCTTCAATGAACGAGATATTCATTTTGACAGCGAACTCACCGAAGCGTTTATTCGCATGATTGGTATCTATCCACCTGGAACATTGGTTGAAATGACCAACGGTGAAGTTGGTCTCGTTGTTTCTGCTAATGCCAACTTACGCCTCAAACCCAAGGTAGAGCTGGTGATGACACCTGACCATAAATTCCGAGCGCCGTACATCATTAACCTGGAAGAAAATATAACAGACGCACAAGGTAAGGTTTATGCCATCAAAAAAGGCTTAAGTAATGGCACTTATGGGGTGAATGTAAAAGACTATATTCTTAAGTAATGCTTGTGGCTCATCGTCCCCCCTACAAACGACTACTTACCGAAAAAACATCCATCTAACAACAATAAAAATTGCTTACAAGAGATTACAAACTAAGCTTTTTAAGCAATAACGTACCGTTTATCTTGGAAATCGACCATTTATCTACTTCAAATTGTCTTTGTATCCATGAGCAGCTTAAATGTATTTATAAAATCGCTTAAAGCCAAATGAACATGAGCAACTTCCCGTTCAGAGAAAAAGCAATGAGAGAACTATAATGAAGCAACAAACTGGGCTTACCTTAATTGAACTCATGATCACACTGGTGGTGATATCAATTATTGCGGCATTTGCCGCACCTAGCTTTAAAAACTCTATTGAAAGAAATCGAGTCAGCGCATCATTGCAAGAATTAGGCGCCTCTATTAAATATGCACGCAGCGAAGCCGTCAAACGCAGTTCCAGCGTCACAATTTGTGCGAGCTCAAATCAAACTAGCTGTACAGGTACATGGAGCCAAGGCTGGATCGTATTTAAAGACGTCGATGCCGCGGGTGATTTTGACGCGGGTACCGATGAACTTTTACGTGTTCAAGGTGCTGTCACCGATGGCCATATATTAAGTTTCGACGGCGTAACAGGCACTTACGTTACCTTTAGCAGCCGAGGCTACACAGCGGGCCAAAACGGAACCTTTAAATTATGCAACAAAGACAAAGTGGCCGCGCAGGCAAGAGGCATGGTCTTGCAAGCGACTGGCAGTTTGCGCTACAGCATAGACAGCAACGCTGACGGCATACATGAAAATGCCGCAGGCACCAACTTTAGCTGCTCATAATTTGTGATTATTTTTTTTGAGAGATAAATATGAATAAACATATTTGCCCACAGGATCGCTCTACTTACCGGCATCAAGCCGGCACCTCTTTAATCGAAGTACTGATAGCGGTCTTAGTGCTGTCTCTGGGGATGCTAGGTATGGCATCACTACAAACAAGAGGCATGCAGTTTAACCAAAGCTCATACTATCTTAGCCAGTCGAACATCTTAGCCAAAGACATTATAGATAGAATGCGTGCCAGCAATTACAACAACGCCACGATTAACCAGTTCATGCATGCCATGGCAGATAATGTGCCCTCTTCATACACCTCTTGTTATGGCAACTCAGCCAGTTGCACCCCAACTCAATTAGCCCAATATGAGCTTTATTCCTGGCTGAATGATGTAGCCGCTATCTTGCCCAGCGGTAAAGCGGCCATTAGCAGAGATGATACCGGTGCCATACCGGTGTATATCGTCACAATTCAATATGATGATGCCAAAGCTGATAGCTCTAGCGCTTACGGACAAAGTAACACCATTCCCTCCAAACAGTTTTCATACAGGACGGAACTATGAATAACCCTTTGCTAATTCCAAAAAACAACCACTTATCTAAGCAAAAAGGCCTTAGCTTAGTTGAACTGATGATCTCCCTGCTCTTAAGTTTGATCTTAATCTCAGGGGCGATGCAGGTTTTTCTGGGCTCAAAAGAGACCTTTGCCTTTAATGAGGAAATGACCTGGATGCAAGAAAGTTCGCGCTTCTCTTTAGAGTTTCTAACCCGAGATGCGCGCATGGCCGGCTACTTTGGCTGTGGCTCGCAAACCATTGCTAACACACTCAATCCGGTCACCGGCAACAATGCTTGGAAATACAATTTCGACCAAGGCGTGGTCGGTTTCGATGGCGATGACGCCACCTTTCCCTCTGTCTTTCCGGTAGCCAACAGACCCACATTAGCCTCAGGCGAGCTGCCTAAAAGCGATGTCTTGACCATTCTTCGCGGTGCGACCGAAGGCGAGTCTTTTAAAGTGACTGGCCACAACCCAAATTCAGCGGTGATTGATCTTTCTGTCACCCACGGTATTGACTCAGGCCGCATCTTAGTGGTTTCAGATTGTGACCATGCGGCGGTCTTCCAGACAACCGGCGGCAACCCTAAGAAACTTGGCCATAATAAAGGCGGCAGTGTTTCTCCAGGTAATTGTACCAAAGGCTTAGGCATTCCGGTTGCCTGCAGCGCCAACGGTACATCCTATAAATATGATGGCGACGCCTATGTTATGGAAGTCTTAGCGCATGCTTATTACATAGATACCGCCACGAATAACGTGCCTTCGATGTACCGGGAAGAGATTACGGGCGGCGATGATGATGATGCCGTCACCGAAGAATTAGCCCAAGGCATTGAAAATATACAACTTTTTTACGGTGTAGATACGAACGACGATAAAATCGCCAACAAGTACGTTAATGCGTCTAATGTTGCCGATTGGACAACCGTAGTCAGCATACGCATCCATGTTCTTGCCCGATCTATCTCTCAGATCAGCTCTGAAGTAACAAATTTTCGCTTCGTAGGCAACACTTATACGCCGACCGACAACTACTTACGTAAAGAATTTATTAGTACGGTGAAGATCCGGAATAGAGGTATTTGATATGACATTGACTAAGCACAATCCGTTTCATCAAGACGGTAGCGTCCTGATTGTCAGCCTGATTCTCTTGCTAATTCTCACCGTGATCGGAGTATCGAGCATTAATAATATTGGCATGAATGAACGCATGGCCGGCAACTACAAAGACCATGACCTGGCCTTTCAAGCTGCCGAATCGGCGCTCGCCGCAGGGGAAAAAGAAGCTGAAGGTTTAGCCGGCATATTCTTAGGCGCCGGTTTAGATGAAATCACGGATTATTTTACCTGCTCTGACAGCAAGTCAAACTGTTTTACCCCTACCTGTCTTGAAGGCTTGTGTTTTAACGGCAGCTATCCGGCTATCAGTAGTGGCGGCAGCTCGGCGGGCATTTGTAGCCCATCTAACCCTGCCACACCGTTGTGGGAAACCCCAAGTACATGGACAACAGCAGGTAAAGCAGCCATTCATACAAGTCAGTTAACGGGCCTGGCTGAAAAGCCTAAATATATCATCGAATTCAAGTGCTATGTCCTGGCAGACCCTCAGGTGCCCGCATCGACCTCCGGACCAAATTACGGCACGGACTGGGCTTATATGTTCAGAATTACAGCACTCGGCACAGGGTCAACCCTGCAAAGTAAGGCCATGGTTCAATCAACATTCAAAGTATTGCGTTAAGGGGAAAATATTATGAAACACCTATTACTCACGCTCATGATTACGGCATTTTCGTTGACACCACTTGTCAGCAAAGCAATCACTTTAGCAATTGACACACCGCCGCCGCCAACAGAGTCAACATCGAGCGAGCGTTCTGTCAGGGCGACACTAACAGCCCGCTTTGCCGATGGCAAAATAGAAACCTCCGAGGGCTCTTTTTCAACCAGAAGCGCTGAACTGAAAGACCATCGACCAATCGATGACTGGTATAAAACGCCTGCCAATGCAGAAGTTTCGTTATATTTTGACAATGACCGTCTCGTACGTGTTGTTATTTATTAATACTTATACCATTTCAATGTTTTAACTCCCAAAGTGGAGGAGATATCATGAATACATATTCGCTAAACAGAACAAGATACTTCGCATCATCGGCATTGTTACTAATGCTGTCTATTATCACCTTACCTGCCTCTGCAGATGGCTCTGCAGCAGACTATCAAGCCATCCCGCCAGTCATATCCCTCGACGGACAAAATGACAAACCCAATATCATGGTCGTTCTGGATAACTCCAACTCCATGGATGAGGATGTGAAAGGCCGTGCAGTAGGTAGCGATAGTAACAGAAGCAAATCTGAAATAGCGCGAAATGCCATTAAAGGCATTATCGACACTTTTGGTGATAGCATGCGTATGGGCTTAATGGCCTATAAGCAAACAAATGTAGTCAGTTACCATATTCATGATAGCCAATATGATGTTAGCTACACTAACGTCAATTACCTTGAAAATCATGATCTAGGGCGTGCATCTCAAACTAAAGCGATCAAAAGAGATAATCCCACCGACCCGACTAACTTTATTTATTTTAACGTCGCACTTCCTATGTACAGCCCCAGCAATTACGGCAATAAATTTTGCTATTCAAAAACAGCAAAGTTTGACAACGGCAGTGAAACTTATATCGATGGCAAAGGTGGAACTGGAGATGGACCTTGGGATACATATGAATGTTTTAATATTAAAACAGGGGATTCTGATAATGGTAAAAGCGGTTTATCTGCCCCGTGGTATAGTTTTCCAGTTAGCCCGACAGACAGCGATCTAGCACAGAATATACTCGATTTTGGTACTCACCTTACCTGGCAATATATTGGCAAAACCTGGTTTTCGAACACGTCACCTGGTGGCGGACAAACTCATGTGCCGATTAGCGATGTAGATGCCAGCCAGAAAACCAAGCTCTTTGACAAGTTAGCCACTTCGCAATTTGTTACGACTACGGATACCCCTCTTAGAAATGCCGGGCTAACGCCTATCGAAGGCACTTTAAAGGATGCCAAAACCTACTTTTCCAGCTACGTTTCGGGGAATCAATGCGTTAGTACTGAAAAAGATTATGTCATTCTAGTGACTGACGGCTTACCCTCGGTTGATGCTAGCGGCAATGTCATTAAAGATACCAATCAATTGATAATAGATGCCGCGGCAGAAGCTGCAAACTTATCAGCCCAAGGCATTAAAACCTATGTTATCGGCTTCGCACTGCCTGTCGGCACTGACCCCACACTATTAGATAAAATTGCCATCGCCGGTGGCACTGAAAAGGCTTACCCTGCTGATGATGCCGTCAAACTTAATGACGCACTTAGTTCAATCTTCCTAGGCATTATCAACCGAGCGTCTTCAGGTACTGGTGCTGCGGTATTAGCCAATAACAGCCGGGGTGATGGTGCATTCTACCAGGCACTATATATTCCTAAAAAGCAAGATAAAAACGGCAAAAAAGTGACTTGGGTAGGCGTACTGAACAGTTTATTTATCGATGAAAATGGTCATCTTCGTGAAGATACCAATGGCAACAAGCAAATTGATGATTACAGCACCGATAAAGTCGTTGAATATTATTATGACTCAACGAAGAAACGTACCCTTGTCAATTTAAAAAGCGGGCCAGATAAAGATAACCTAACGAAAGAGAGTGTACCTGTAGAGATTGAAGACTTAAAATATATCTGGAGTGCAAGAGATCAACTCGCTTCAATCACCGATCCCATTACACAGCGAGACTATACAAATTCTGCGGCAACGGGTCGTGCCATATACACCAGCACCACAGGAACGAGCCTGACCAATTTTGTCAGCCTATCAGCCCTTGAACTCGCCGCTCTCAAAGCACAAACAACAGCCGCAGAATTAGCATTACAAGAAGCTGAAAAGGATCTTGATGAATCAGCAATAAACAGAAGTTCAGCATGGGACAAATATGAGCCTTATAAGAACATCATGGATGCGGTTCCGGCTAATGAACTATTTGTTCAGGAAGCAGAAGAAACTTTTGGTTCTGGCAGCGAAGAGCATAACGATGCAATATCAAATTATGAAGCAGCCAAGCTAGTTGCTGAAGATGCTGACAATATTGCTAATCACGAAAAAACCCTTGAAGACTATGTCGTAGCAAATGAGGCATGGCTGATCGATAAAAATAGCTATGACGCTGCGTTTAAAAGTTTAGATAATGCTCTTAATTCACTTTATTTTGCTTACATGGCGCTCCCAAGCACAGATGCTGATAAAACTGTTCGCTGGATACGCGGTGAAGAACAATCCGGTTATCGCTCAAGGCAACTAGATTGGAACAGTGATGGTACAGACCAAGTTTGGCGTCTTGGTGATATTATTCACTCAACTCCTGTTGTGGTGGCAGCCCCCAATGACCGCTACGATTTAACAAATGGCGACCCAACCTATGCCGCCTTTGTGGATCAATATTATAACCGTCGCCATGTCATCTACGTGGGTGCTAACGATGGCATGCTTCACGCCTTTAATGCGGGCTTCTGGGATGATGCTTCAAAATCCTTTAAAACCACTAACGCATTTACGAATTCCGATGGTAACAGTACGGTCACCGCCCACCCCTTAGGTTCAGAGTTATGGGGCTATATTCCCAAAGCCGCTTTACCTCACTTAAAATGGTTAACTTCCACGTCATACGGACATACTTATTACGTAGACGGCGAACCCCTAACCTTCGACGCTAATATCTTTGCTGATGATGCAGATCATCCAAACGGCTGGGGAACGCTTCTTGTCGTACCCATGCGCCTAGGCGGCGGTGAGTTCTCCGTTGATACCGATGGTGATGGCAATACTGATGAAACGTTACGATCTTCTATCTCTATTTTCGATATTACTAACCCTGAAGTCGCACCTAAACTCTTAGCTGAAATAAGCCATGAAGATTTAGGTTTTACAACCAGCAAGCCAGCTTTAGTTAAGGCGCGCATCCCTTCGTATACCGGAAACTTTAGCAGTCCGACGGTGGACCGTTGGTTACTGGCCTTTGGCTCTGGCCCGAATATTCTCGACGATGCGACCAGCGATCAAGACGCCAAACTGTTTTTGTATGACTTAGAAAGCAAGAGCTTTGTGAATAATTATGACCCTCTTGATTTGTCATACAGCAACGGCTTTGTGGGGGACATTGGTGTCGCGGATTGGGATTCAGACTATGTTGATGATGCACTTTACTTTGGCCTTAATAGCGGCGTGCACACCACCGAGACTGGCAAGATAGCGCGCATCAGACTTGGTAGCAATGACACGACAAATTTTGATGAAAGTACTTGGCTATCATTTGGTAAAGATCACATAAGCACCTTACTAGACTCAGGCCGTTCTATGGTAGGTGCGCCACTCGCTGCGCGCGATGACTCAGGTAAACGCTGGGTATTCGGTGGCACTGGGCGGCTGTTTGTGACTGAAGATAATATTGCATCCAAACAACAATATTTCTATGGCATCATTGACCCGTCTGATTCGGATAGTTTGATTTCATCTTCGAATTTGGAAGATGTGACCCAGATTCGTGTCTTTACAAATGGTGAAGTCGACAAAAATGGCAATGCTTTCCAGATCCCCTCTGGTAAAGACATTAACAACTTCAACCAGTTGGAATATGCCATTTCGAATGACAAGCAAGGTTGGTATCAAAGGCTGACTTACACAAACGCTTCGGAAGCCAGTGGCCGAAACATTAACGGTGCGGCACGTTTTAGATCAATAATTTTCTTTACAGAATATGTGCCGTCTAACGCTGCAGATAAATCATGTTCTCCAGAAGGTTCTAGTGGCTTACATGCCGTGCACTATAAAACAGGTACTGCGACCCCCTATGATGTCATTGGAGTGGATGAACTAACCACTAAGAATGAGGGTGAGCTCGTGTTATCTGGTCTCGACTTAGGCCAAGGCTTAGCGTCAGCACCGACCATTATTACCAATAACTCTGGCACCAAAGATAACTCAGCAGGTACTGTAGCCATGCAGTTAGGTACGGGTGAACTTAAACTGATCAACTTTGGTGAAGGCGGTACCCGAGGCGGTCGAGAATCTTGGCAGGAAATTGAAATGGATGGAATAGATCTATGAAGCTCTCATTAACGCAAACCACGCTGATGCCCTCTAGGGCATCAGGTTTCTCTCTGATTGAACTGATGGTGGTAGTTGCTATCATCGGAATAATTGGTTTTTTTGCTTACCCTAGTTATTTAGAGAACGCACAAAAGTCGCGCCGAGCTGACGCTAAGATTGCCTTAACGGAAGCGTCTGCCAGACAGGAACGGATTTATACTCAAAACGGCTCGTATGCGGGCAACAGCGATATAGCTAAATTAGTATCGAATGCCGATGGTGTAAGTTCGCCTGAAGGTTTCTACAAGATGTCGGTTGACACATCAGCCTGCTCAAGCGATGGTTCTGGCCCTTTTAGTTGCTTCACCATGGTAGCAACAGCGCAGAATGAGCAAGCCTTGGATACAGCATGTGCAACGATCAAACTTAGCCACCTTGGACAAAAAACCTCTACCGGTGGCGGCACCTGCTGGTAAAGTAGGCCGTATTAAGTTACTGCTAACTGGCCGATATTCTGGCTTTGACTAGCAAAACCAACAAACCCTTAGCGAGAAATCACTAAGGGTTTTTCTTTGCTGAGCGTTAAACAGCTAAGCGTTCAACAAAGGCTTCATAACGTTTTTTATTCACACCTAAATCTGAATACCCTACACGGCTCGCAGAGCGGAAGTGCAGTATTTTCGAGTCATCATCCAAGTAGACTTCAACATCATCTTTGAAACGCATAATTTTAGTGGTGAACACGGCGTATAGATAATTATCCGTTTTCTGTTTTATATGTACGCCTGACATCTCAGAAATTGCCGCTTTTACAGCATCCATCTGAACGTTTAAATCTGCTGTGTATTTCACAGGGCTGACTTTCTTGGAGGCCTTTTCTACTTGTGTTGAAACACAATTTGGCTTTTTCGATAATTCAGCTAATTTGCCAGCACGCACACCTAATTCTTTTTTGATGGTATTTTGAATATCCATAAGCTCACCCTGCCATAACGTTAATTAAATTTTATTCAATTATATTGTGCGCAATTTAATTTCTCAAGTTAAAAAAATACCCTGATAGTTTCAGGGCATTTTTAGGGTGAGAACGACGTAGCAAATATTATTGATTGAGCATTCGGTAGGTCGCGACGACTCTTGCCAAGTTATTTAAAGACAAATCACTGGTAAAGGTATCGCTGGTGGGTCTTTTACCGGGGAAGAAACCTAAATAAACATCCACCTTGTTAGCCGCTGCCAGGCGATCGAGCCATTTACCTGAAATAACACCAATATTGTTTTCCGCAATTGACGAGAATGGAATTAAGTCGCCACCATCAATACGAATACCAAGACCTTTGCTCGCGGTTTCAATATCCGATGAGCTGTTTACATGGAGTTTATCTTCCATCAGGGTGAACCATATCTGAGACATGTAGCCTTCTTTCCCCATTTCCCATGTTGGCGTTGAAATGACCAAGCCTTGGGTTAGAGGGGTGTTGCCTTTTTTGATTGTCCAAATATCGTAATTAAAGGGTAATTTACTTGCTGACACGTTGAATGGCTTAGCGTTCGTTGCCGGAACTTTTGCTACTTCAGTGCTTACAGCTTCAGTAGTGGATGTTGTTATCACAGGAACCGCTGGCAATTTTTCTGTCTTAGTTTCTGCAAACTTAGCCTCTAAAGCAGGCTCTACTTTTAATGCTTCCGTTTTAACACTTGCCTCTGCCACGGATACTTTTTCTTGAGCTTTTTCTATTTTCTTCTCTGCTTGAACGGGGACTGGCTTGCTTTGCACGACCTTCTTTGCTTCACCTGGCGGCTCAACTAAAGGTGCCTTTAGCGTTTTCATCAATTGCGCGGCAGTGGGTGCAGGGGCGCTATCTACTTTTTCCTCTGCTGCTTCAACTTTTGCAGACGCAGGCGTTGCAGGCTCGACCTTTTTTTCTGATGTCGCACAGGCACCTAAAAGCAAAGAGAATGAAATAGCGACAGTTTTTACACCTAACTTTTTACTAGAAAGCTGGCGTTTGGAGGATTTAATCGGGGTAGTTTCTACATTCATTATCAGATTCCTAACACTTACTGTATTTAGCCTCATGCTGCAAAGCAGCCACCATTTATTTGAGGACATTACTTTCAGTGTAGACACCCTACAGAAAAAACCTAATTTCTAGGGAAAAAAATCTTTTAATGTGAATATTTTCCGACGTATAGCTACTTAAGCCCACCGAGTAAGGCTGATAAGGTGGAATTGCCTTTTTCTTGTACGCGAACTTTGTCTTGCTGCTCCCCGCCTTCAAATTGCAAATCCTCTTCCGGTAACTCATCAATAAAGCGACTGGGTATGGTTTCAATTTTTTCACCATACTGTTTTCTACTTGCTGCATAGGTTAGTGCAAGCGTGCGCTGGGCTCGGGTAATGCCGACATACATTAAGCGACGCTCTTCTTCGATATTATCTTCTTCAATACTATTACGATGTGGCAGCAACTCTTCTTCCATGCCCATAATAAACACATGAGGAAACTCCAAACCTTTAGAAGCATGAAGTGTCAGTAGCTGAACTTTATCGCTATCGTCTTCTTCTTGTTGCTGATCAAGCATGTCTCTCAGGATAAGTTTCGATATCGCTTCATCGATACCAATTTCATCGGCGGTGCCTTTATCGACGTCGAGCATATTTCTGAGCGAGTCAACTAAATACCAGACGTTCTCCATGCGTTTTTCAGCTTGTTTTGGGGTATTGGAATTTTGATAAAGCCATTGGTCGTACTCTATATCGGTAAACATTTGCTTCACCACCGGAATAGGATCTTCTTGATAGCAACGCTCTGTGGTGCGTTTTAACCATTCGCTAAAACGGCGAACCCTAGATAAAGCTTTATCGCTTAATACTTGTTCTAAACCAACTTCGTTCACCGCCTGACTTAAACTAATTTCTCGTTGCGTGGCGTAAGTGCCTAGCTTTTCAAGCGTCGACGGGCCGATCTCCCGACGCGGTACATTCACCACTCTTAGAAAAGCAGCATCATCATCGGGGTTGGCAATCAGTCGCAAATAGCCCATCGCGTCTTTAATTTCATTTTTAGAGAAGAAAGATGAACCACCCGACATACGATAAGGCACCTGAAAGGCTTTCAATTTTATCTCTAACAAACGGGACTGATGATTCCCCCGATACAAGACCGCAAAATCTTTGAAGGGAATATCTTTCTTGAGTTTTAAATCGAGAATTTCTGCGGCTATTTGTTCTGCTTCTGCATCTTCATGCCGACAGCGAATCACCCGGATTCTATCGCCCTGCCCTAATTCACTCCACAGCGCTTTATCAAACATATGCGGATTATTGGCAATTAACTGGTTTGCTGCACGTAAAATTAAGCTGGTCGAACGGTAATTTTGTTCAAGCTTGACTAACTTTAAGGACGGAAAGTCAGTTTCGAGCTTTGCTAAATTTTCTGGCCTAGCACCTCGCCACGCATAAATTGATTGGTCGTCATCGCCCACCACAGTTAAGGCATGGCGATCCCCCACAAGCTGTTTCACCAATTCATATTGCGCCATATTGGTATCTTGATATTCATCGACCAGTAAATAACGAATTTTTTGTCGCCAACGCGATAAGCTGTCGGGGTGATTCTTGAACAATAAAACCGGCTGAAGGATTAAATCATCAAAATCGAGCGCATTATATGCTTTAAGGTATCGGCTATAGGTTGCATAGATGTTCGCCAATAATAAATCATCTGGCGTTTTTGCCTGCATAATCGCCTCTTCTGGCGTGAGCATGGCATTCTTCCAATTGGAAATTTCCATTTGAAATTGATTAATCCGGTCGGAATTTTCATCCCCTTCCTTCATCATCAAATCTCTAATCAGTGCTTTAGCGTCTTCGCTATCAAATATCGAAAAACCGGGTTTATAGCCTAACACCTTATGTTCAGACTTGATGATATTCAGACCCAGATTATGAAAAGTAGACACCGTTAAGCCTCGCGCTTCTGGCCCCGAAACCAATTTCGACACACGCTCTTTCATTTCTCGGGAAGCTTTATTGGTAAATGTCACCGCAGCAATATGTTTTCCTGGAATACCACACTGTTTAATCAGGTAGGCAATTTTTCGGGTAATCACACTGGTTTTACCACTTCCGGCCCCCGCTAAGACCAGCAAAGGCCCTGCAACATATTTCACTGCTTCATTCTGCTTAGGGTTGAGTTTATTGGCCACAAGTGCTCACTTTAAAGAAGGCTAGTTCAGTAATTCAAAATCGCCGTGCATTTTTTCATGACAGTGCTGATCAATCCAGTTAAAGTTTTTTTTTACTTTTACTCGATTTAGACGGACTTTAGGGTTTAAATGCGCTAATTCGACACCATAAAATGCTGTTCTGATTTAATTAAAATAACATCAGCACGATAACACCATTTTATATAGTTAATAGACACAATATGGATAGCAGCACTCACATGACTCAAGAAAACATTCAGACCGCAGCCGACCTTCCTGAACACACCAACCCCGCACAAACCAAGCTGATGATTGCTAGAAAAATAGCCAAGGAGCTAAACGTTCGCGACCAACAAGTCGTGGCGACAATTGAATTAATTGACGATGGTGCCACTATCCCGTTTATTGCCCGTTATCGAAAAGAAGTGACTGGCGCTCTGGATGATTCACAACTCAGAACACTTGAAGAACGACTGCGTTATCTATCAGAACTTGAAGACCGTAAAAAAACGATTTTGAAAAGCATCCATGAACAAGGCAAACTCAATAACGCGCTGGTAAAACAAATTCTGGAGGTAGACACCAAAAACGAACTCGAAGACATATACCTTCCCTATAAACAGAAACGTCGAACCAAGGGCCAGATTGCTATTGAAGCAGGTTTGCTGCCTTTAGCTGACAGCCTTTTCGAAAATCCTGACCAAGACCCTGAAGCCTCAGCAAAAGACTATGTCAATGCCGATAAAGGTATCGCCGACACCCAAGCGGCACTTGATGGCGCCAAGTTCATCTTAATGGAGCGCTTCAGCGAGGATGCAAAATTACTCAGCCAATTGAAAAACTTCTTATGGCATCAAGGAGATGTCAATAGCTCGGTCATTGAAGCAGAAAAAGCCAAGGGCGATAAATTTCAGGACTATTTTGATTATCAAGAAGCCATTGCCAAGATTCCATCTCACCGCGCTTTAGCACTTTTTAGAGGTAGAAACGAAGGTGTGCTATCTGTTCATCTGATTGCACAGAATCACGATACTTCGGATCGAACGGCAATCCATCCTTGTGAATCGCAGGTTGCCCAACACTTCGGCATTGAAGATAAAGAACGTCCAGCAGACAAATGGCTAAAAGAAGTAGTGCGCTGGACTTGGCGAGTAAAACTTAGCCCGCACATAGAAACCGAATTACTAGGTAAGCTTCGCGAACAGTCTGAAAAAGTAGCCATTGATGTCTTTGCAGACAACCTGAAAGATTTATTATTAGCCGCACCCGCTGGCGCAAAAGTTACCATGGGGCTTGACCCGGGTTTACGCACCGGCACCAAGTTAGCGGTGGTCGATGCGACCGGCAAGCTATTAGACTACGTGACCATTTTCCCCCATGCACCACAAAATAAATGGCAAGAATCCATGGCCGTTATTGCGGCGCTTTGCCTAAAACACAAAGTAGAACTGTTGAGTATTGGTAATGGCACAGCGTCGAGAGAAACCGATAAGCTGGCCGCCGAAATCATGAAAAAATACCCGGAGTTAAAACTTACCCGCATCATGGTGAGTGAAGCAGGCGCATCGGTTTACTCCGCCTCGGAACTCGCAGCCCAAGAATTTCCGGATTTAGACGTCACCTACCGTGGCGCAGTGTCGATTGCCCGACGCCTTCAAGACCCTCTGGCTGAACTCGTTAAAATTGAACCCAAAGCCATTGGTGTAGGCCAATATCAACACGATGTTAGCCAAACTCAGTTAAACCGTAGTTTAGGCGTGTGCATTGAAGACTGTGTAAACGCCGTGGGGGTAGATGTAAATACCGCATCCGTACCACTTTTGGAAAAAGTCTCTGGACTGAATCAAACCATTGCCAGCAACATTGTGGCTTTCAGGGATCAGAACGGTCGCTTTAATAACCGCAACAAGCTGAAAGACGTCCCAAGACTGGGCCCCAAAGCCTTTGAGCAGAGTGCAGGTTTCTTGCGTATTCGAGACGGTGAAAACCCTCTAGATGCCTCTTCTGTTCACCCAGAATCCTATTCAATTGTTGAAGATATAGCCGGAAAGAGCCAGCTACCATTAGAAAAACTGATAGGCAATACCACTCAACTAAAACAGCTTTCAGCCCAGCAGTTTGTCGCGGAAGGTCGTGGCTTACTGACCATACAAGATATTCTTGCAGAGCTCGCCAAACCCGGTCGTGACCCAAGGCCTGAATTTAAGTTCGCAGAATTTAAAGAAGGCATCGAAACTATTTCCGATTTAAAACCTGGCATGGTTCTGGAAGGCACCGTCACCAATGTGACTCACTTTGGCGCTTTTGTCGATATTGGGGTGCATCAGGACGGCCTGGTGCATATTTCTGCCTTAGCTGATAATTTCATCAAAGACCCTAGAGAAGTTGTTAAAACCGGCGACATTGTCAAAGTAAAAGTGATGGAGTCAGATGCTCAACGCAAAAGAATTGCACTTTCTATGCGCATGAGTGATGAACCGGGCCAACAAGATACCGGCTCTTCGGCCAATAAACCTTCGCGCTCAGAACAACATAATGCCAGACAAAGCAGCAAGCAAAACAGCGGCCCGGCACTCTCAGGCGCAATGGCAAATGCCTTTAGCAAATTGAAGACAAAGTAAATTAAAGTTGATGTAAATAGAATAATGAATCTCATTGCCTGTCTAGGATTATGCTAGGCAGGCAAGCATGAGTATAATGCCAGCCCGATTAAAGAGTCAGATAGCCAAAATGCTACACTCTGATAATGAATAGGAAAGCCTAGTATGTCAGCTAATTCAGACAAACCCTCAGATTCAACTGCTTCCTCGCAAACTGGAAACTGCAATCAACTGCAAACCCCTTTGCTCGAAGCGTTAATCGCGACTATCCAGTCTGAAGGCTTGCCGTTTATGCGCGGCATTGAAAAAGAAGGTTTACGAGCTACCGCGCAACACGATATTAGCCAAGCCGACCACCCGAAAATGCTAGGTCATCCTCTGACGCATCCAACCATCACCACAGATTATTCTGAAGCCCTAACTGAGCTGATTACCCCTGTCAAAAAAACCAGAGAAGAGCTGCTTCAGTCGCTGACAGAAATTCATCAACACGTTGCATCTCAAATTGGGGATGAAACCTTATGGCCTGGAAGCATGCCTTGCTTGCTGGACGGCGAAAACAGCATTCGTATAGCAGAATATGGTGATTCAAATATCGGCAAGCTGAAACACGTTTATCGTCAAGGCTTGGGGGTTCGCTACGGGCGTATCATGCAAAGCATCGCAGGCCTGCATTTCAATTTCTCATTTTCAGATGAGTTTTGGTTAAACCTTCAAAAAACCATGAACGTCACAGATATCAGCCTGCAAGACTTTAAGTCTCAACAGTACTTTGCATTGATTCGTAATTTCCGACGTTATTCCTGGTTGTTAATGTACCTCTTTGGCGCTTCACCTTGCCTGGATAAAAGCTTTATCAATGGTAAACCCCACTCTCTGGACCCTTTTGATGATAAAGGCAGCTATTACAAACCTTATGCAACCTCGTTGAGAATGGGTGATCTTGGCTATCACAACAATGCCCAGTCTTCACTGGCGATATGTTTTAATAGCTTATCTAATTTTATCACCACGCTAAATAAAGCCATCCAAACACCCTACCCAAAATATAAAGAAATTGGTCTGAAGAAGAATGATCAACATATTCAAATCAACAGCAATATCCTGCAAATTGAAAATGAGTATTACAGTGCTATTCGCCCAAAAAGAACGACCCAGAAGCTGGAAACCCCACGTCATGCCCTGAGTGAACGTGGCGTAGAATATATCGAAGTACGCTGTTTAGACCTGAACCCATTCCTTGCACTTGGAATTTCGGCGAAACAGATTGATTTTCTAGACACATTCCTAACGTATTGCCTGCTTAGCCATTCACCTCTCATCAGTGATGAAGATTGTGCTCGACTCGATGAAAACTTCGAAAAAGTCGTCAATCGAGGCCGAGAACCCAAGCTTCAATTAAATGGTCTTTGTGGTGAAGTATCACTAGAGCACTGGGCCTTACAGATTATTGATGAAATGGGAAGTGTTGCTGATATTCTCGATGCTGCGACGCCTGACAGGCGATACGCTTTAGCTCTGGAAGAGCAAAAAGCAAAGATTCTTCACCCTGAACTATGCCCTTCTGCTCAGGTTCTTTCCATTATGAGAGAAGAGTCATTATCGTGGATTGATTTTGCCGGTGAGTTAGCCTTTAAACACAAGTCTTGTTTATTAAAAGACTTCCAGAATAAAGAGATTGTCCTTAAAGATCTCGCTACCAGTAGTGAACTATCTTTTCTTGAAGAGCAAGCAATCAAAACATCTGACGATGTTTCGTTCGATACCTTTTTAAAGCAATACCAAGTGGAATAATTCCATCAAGCGTTTTTTCTGTGGACTATTCGTCAGCTAGAAAATAAAAACTGAGAGTTCATTCACTTTTGCAAACTTCGGCATTGTTTGTTTCTATCTCCCTGTGATAATTTTGTAAGCGTTCGTTGCAAAACCTTTTTTTATGTAACCCTCTTTAGTGAGAATTATTTTAACTTCTGAGGCTAAGCATATGGTTTACCTACGATCACCACATATTAACGTTCCATAAAAATGAAATCTATTCACGCTTGTAGGAGAGCGCATAACCAAGAAATTGGTCGTGCTTTGTGAAATAGAACGTTGGTGAATATTAGAAATGACGTTGCCAAACGTCTTTAAATAGCCGAACAAGACACGCCAGGATGCAGAGATACGCTAAATTTTGATTTTTAGTAGAACAAGGTTGTTCTTTATCGTCTAAATACCGCTTGCAAAAGAGGAAGGCAGCTTATCGGAAGGAGCGGGCAAATGGCCCAAGACTTTTCAATATGCTGGGATATTGACACACTAAATAAAGCTTACCGCCAAGGATATATGGCGGGTGTTATGGGAATGGAAAGTAATAAATGCCCTTACACTGGCGAGATCATTGAAGCCGCATGGGAAGCTGGTTGGGAAGATGGCATTGAGCATTGCGAGCTAAGCAAACCCATTAGCCGTATAGCTTAATACCTATTTACCGCTACTTAGGTTTTGTCAAAAACTGGTAAGCAAGGAAAATCGGTATTATCTTAACAACTATTATCTCTGAACAACAAAGCTGGTAAAGAGTAAATCATCTATTTGCTCTTCGCCAGTCTCCTCTTTTAACGCTACTTTTACTTTTTCTAATAAACCTAAGCGCAGAGCTTCTTGACCTTCTGACGTAGCCAAGCTGGCTTCTGATTGAGCACTCAACATCATCACAACTTGATGTCTTACCAATGCATCATGATTTATCACTGCAGTAATCGCTTCATCACTAAAAGCTCTAACGGTGACATCAGCCTTTATAAATTTTAAACGCTTCTCAGTAGTACCGCCAAAGTTAGCAACAAATGAGGGCTTTAATTCATGGTATTTTGCTTGAGGTGCCTTTTCCACATCTTCTTCTGCATGAACAAAAGACACAAAAAAACAAATCAAACCGAAATAATAAAGTGATGTGCGTAATGATTTAATCATTTTCTCTCAATTTTTTGGACAAGTGTGTAAGCAATTATAGGCTCGAAAACAGGCTTCGCAACCAATGATATATGATTTATCTTATTTCGAAGTTAGAATGAGCAAGATAAAACACTAACAGGACTTAATTGTTTCACATTCATAAACTTAGCGTGTCTTTATGTTATATTTCGTAAACGTGTTAAAT
>JBFJZQ010000002.1:0-38661 GCA_041622015.1 Oleiphilaceae bacterium | reverse complement strand
CTGGATAGCAAACCTTATCTCTGGGAGTAAGCCTACAATTTGTGATAAAGACGAAGCGAGTTTGACGATGATGGTTGTCTTTTGCTGGTGCTCGACTGAAATTCTATTTATTTCAGCAACAGCATGCTCTATCAGCCAGCGGTCTAAGGTGTTTGAACCGCCTTCAAGTTCAGTGTCAATCCAGGGCATAAACTGATTAGGTGAAAAAATATGGCCCTCAGGGTCTTCTAGTCGAATGAGCGCTTCAAATAAGGCGTCATCTGTTTCTAAATTGACTATGGGCTGATAGTAAAGCTTGAAAGACTGATCACGCATAAGCGACTTTATTTTGTCATCTAAAATTTCTTGCTTGTGTTTAGATGTCTTGACCCATTCAACGCTATTTCCACCGGAAGATATACCATCAAAACAGGCTTGTTCAATGTTTGAAATCACATCATCCAGCTTATTATTTTGCTGTAGTTTGATAGCGCCCATTGTCAGGCTAAATTGACAGCTAGTATTATCTACCGACCAGAATTGTTCACCCATTGATTGTTGGAAATTATATATAGTAGTAGCTTCATTTTCAGACTCATCTAAATAGATAAGTAGTAAAAAGCTAGAATTGCCTATGCTGCAGCCGTTACTTTGAACTAAAGGATGGCTTGCGAAAAAGTTTTCCAGTTGGGTATTTAAATTGGCGAGGTTTCTTAAACCAAATCGTTCTTTCAAATAATCGATGTTATCGATAGACGCATAAATTAAAACAATGTTTTCTTTAGAGATATTACTTTGAAATAGAAGGCTTTCTAGCTTTTCGAGGAAGTACCGTTTGGTGTGTAGGCCGTCCTTATCAATACGTTGACTAACCTGTTCGATCTTTCTAGAAACATACTTGGCTTTACTCAGTTGGGTTTTAATCTGAACAATCAGGTCTTGTTGATCAAACGGTTTTTGAATGAAAGCATTACCAAGTATGCTCAACTGTTCCTGCTCTTCTATCGCTTTACTTGCTCCGGATGCGAAGATAATCGGAATCGTCATAAAGCGAATATCTTGTCTTAGCATGGCTACGACTTCTCCACCATTACATCCGGGCATTTCATAATCCATGATAATGATGTCAGGCTTAAAGGATTCAAGGTGCTCTATTATTCTGAGCGGTTGGGTAAGGCCATCGTATACCAAACCAGCATGATTAAGAGACAGTTTGTATAACGCCTGCATCTGGCTATCATCATCGACACAAAGTACACGGGTTTCAGATTGTTTTTGCTGTTTCAGGCAATAAGTGATTTGTTTCTCTACATCTTCGATATCTAAGGGTTTTGCGATATAGGCCGCTGCGCCAGCACGAACTGCTCGCATGCGTGCCACGAAATCAGAGCGGGCAGAGGTAATAATAATAGGGCAGTGGGTAGGTAACTGTTCATGGATGCGTTCTAGCCAAAACAAACCTTCAAGTTGCCCTTCAGGGAAGCCGACATCGAGCATGATAAGATCAAAATTTGTTCTGCTTTGTTCTTTAGCAAAGCTATTAGGGCAGTCGAATGTTTCGACTGCATAGCCCAGTTTTTGAAGGTTGAGTTTCAAAAAATTGGCCTGAGCTTGGTCATCTTCGATAATTGCGATGGTAGCTTTTTTTACGTTGATGTTTTCTTTATTGGTGATGATGGGGATATCGTTTGTTTCTGCGCTTAGGTTGTTGGTTTTTACCGCTTTATGAATAGCCTTTTCCAACTGACCTAAATGGGTTGATATATCTGCTCGCTGGCTTTGGTTTGCGGCATCAGCTTTCAAGCTTCTTAATTGTTCATTAAGTAATTTTGCAGAAGTACTAATATCTGGAAAACCAATGTTTGCGCCGATTCCAACCAAATCGTGACTAAAAGATTTCAGTTTTTCCAGCTTCTTATTATCCCAATTTACAAACTGAAGGTGCTCCCATGCTGACTTTATATCCTTAAGCTTTCCGGGCAGCGCATCGATATATTCACGTTTTAGTTTTGCGAGTTGTTGTTCGTAAGACTCATTCGGCATGGATGTATCTCTTTTGGTAGGGCTTAACTTAAAAGGTGTTGCTTAAACAGAATAGTGGGATTTGTGTTTATCGTCCAGATTAAACGCAAAGCACAGTAAAACGAAGAGGATTATAGGGTTATCAACAATTGAAGTTGATATAATAGGGGATATTTAATGAGCAATTGAATGAGCAGCGTGTCAATTGCTCATTCAATCACTTAACCGAACACATATTCTTTTTAGTCAAGCTCAAGGCTTTCAAAACATCAGCTCTGGTAATCAAACCAATCACTTTTTCATTCTCAACCACCGGATAAATTTTTGGGCCTTTTTTGATCATGTCTTCTGTTAGGTGCAGGACATCATATTCGGGTGATATCGATAAGGGGTTCTTGCGCATGATGTCGCTAGCGACATTGTGGCTATCGCAGTAGTAGGTATTATTGAGCATTTGTTTAATGCAGTCTTGTTCAGTAATAAAACCAACAAGCTTCTTATCTTTATCTAAGACAGGACCGCCAACGATCTTATTTTTTGAAAGTGTTTTTACAACCTCTTCCACGCTCGTATCAACAAGAAAACTATACTTTACAGGGTGCATATATTCGCGAACGTAAATTTTTGGGCTGTGCATATTGCCTCCGACACTAGCAACTGTTGGGTTGCAGTTTAAATTGTTTTTTTAGGTGCTCGAAGATTACTACGATAGTTGTGAAAGTTGTTTGACCGGGATCAATTTAGTCGAAGTTTGGTATTAATAAGTAGCTATACGAAACATTTGCATAATGCATAAAAAGCATCATAACGAATCTACTCCGCTCTTGGCTGTTTAGCTAATTAGTTTGATGGCACTTCCTAGGCCTTTTCCCTATAATCCCCAATCGTCCTTCCTTTGCCCTAGAAGAATAAAAAATGAAGCAGCGTCCTGATACGGCTCACTATCTTGAATTGTTTTTAAATGATGTCCCGATGATGGATTTACGTGCGCCTGTGGAATTTGAAAAGGGGGCGTTTCCGACAGCGATCAACCTGCCTTTGATGACGGATGAAGAGCGCCATTTGGTCGGTACGCGCTATAAAGAACAGGGTCAGGACAGTGCGATTAAATTGGGGCATGAACTGGTCTCCGGTGAAACCAAAGCACAACGTCTGCAGCAGTGGTTGGCTTTTACTCACGCCCATCCTCAGGGCTATCTTTATTGTTTTCGAGGTGGTTTACGTTCCAGAACCACTCAGCAATGGATTAAAGAAGCCGGCGTTGAGTTTCCTTTAATCAAAGGTGGCTACAAAGCGATGCGTCGTTTCTTGATTGATGAGTTGGAAAGGCTGAGTCACTTAGATAACTTTGTGGTGCTCAGTGGTCGAACCGGAACGGGAAAAACGCGGGTTCTTAAGCACTTACCAAATTATGTCGATTTAGAAGGTTTGGCCAAGCACCGAGGCTCCAGCTTTGGTCGTATGTTGGACCCGCAACCGAGTCAAATTAACTTTGAAAACAGCTTGGCAATTGACTTGTTAAAGGCCAGCCAAGATAAACATAGCCCCATTTTTTTAGAAGATGAAAGTCGACTCATCGGGCGCTGCGCCTTACCTTTAGCGTTAAAGGAAAAAATGGCGAATTGCCCCTTAGTGGTGTTGGAATCGAGTATAGAAGAGCGCATCGATGTGGTGCTGCAAGATTATGTGATCGATATGACGGCGGACTTTATTGCCCGCGATGGCGATGACTTAGGGATGGTCAATTTCAGCGACTATCTTTTTGCCAGTTTGGATCGAATCGAACGCCGTCTCGGTAGCGAACGCAAAAACACCTTAAGCCATATGATGCAAGACGCTATCGGACATCAGAAAAATAACTCTGCTCCAGACTCTAATGATGCGAATAGATTCGACGGCCATAGAGTCTGGATCAAGTGCTTGCTAAGCGAATACTATGACCCCATGTACGACTATCAACTTGAAAAGAAAGCTGCGCGCATTCGTTTGCGAGGCGATAAAGCAACACTACTAAAGGAACTTGTGAAATGACGCTATTAAAAACCTCTCTGTTTATTCTGGGCTTATGCTACGGCATGCTCGCTGGCGCAAAGGACTTTACTTTTACTGCTATTCCAGATCAGGACAGTACTCAGCTAGAGCAGCGTTTTGGCAAAGTGGCGGCGTATCTTGAAGCGAACTTGGGTATGAATGTGAAGTACGTACCGGTGAAATCTTACGCCGCGGCCGTTACCGCATTCACCAATGATGAGGTTCAATTAGCCTGGTTTGGTGGCTTATCGGGTGTGCAAGCCAGAATGCGTGTACCGGGTTCGGTTGCCATTGCGCAAGGCTACGAAGATCAATTCTTCAAGACCTATTTGATCGCCCATGAAAGCGCGGGGCTAACTCAGTCCGAGTCATTTCCAAAAGACATTCAGGGCAAGACGCTGACCTTTGGCTCGAAAGGCTCAACTTCAGGTCGCTTAATGCCTGAATTTCATATCCGTGAAGCCTTTAAGAAAGCTCCTGAAGAGGTCTTTAGCCGAGTCGGTTTCAGTGGCGACCACTCGCGCACGATAGCGTTGGTGAATGCCGGCGCTTACCAATTCGGCGTGGTGAATTATAAAGTCTGGGAAACCGACTTGGCCGAAGGCAAAGTTGACCCGGCTAAGGTCAAGGTCATTTGGGAAACCCCTGAATACCCAGACTATCAGTGGAGTATTCGAGGCGATGTTGACCAAGCTTGGGGGGAAGGTTTTTCAGCAAAAGTGAAGCAGGCATTGTTGGATATGAAGACGCCAGACTTATTAGCGAGCTTCCCAAGACAAAGTTTTGTGGAAGCGAAAAATGCTGACTACCAGCCCATTCTAGAAACAGCGAAGTCGATTGGTTTGATCGATTAACATGCTGAATCGCCCAGACTCTGACAACAGTTCACTATTTAAGTTGGAAAAAGTGACCATCGCTTGGCCTGGGCACACTGTCTTGCACGAGATTTCTCTCACCATCAAGCACGGTGAAAAGCTTGCTATCTTGGGTCGAAGTGGTTCTGGTAAAAGTTCGTTGTTGAACCATTTATATCAGCTCAACAGCCTTGCGCAGGGCCGGGCATTTTGTCAGCAAAATCCGGGTCTAGTGCCTAGCTTGTCTGCCTTTCATAATATCTTTATGGGGCAGTTGGACAAGCATCACTTCCTCTACAATGCGATCAATTTGTTTTTTCCCTTCAAAGAGGCGCTGGCTGACGTGGGCGCTTTAGCTGAACGAGTGGGGCTGGCAGATAAGTTAATGGAGAGGGCGGAAACCCTCTCTGGCGGCCAACAGCAGCGTGTCGCTTTGGCGCGCTGTTTATATCAGAACAGGGCAGTATTTTTGGGTGATGAACCGGTCTCGGCCGTCGACGAAACCCAAGCGGATGATTTGCTTTCACTGATTATGTCAGCGCATCAAACCGTTATTATAGCCTTGCATAATACCCAGCAAGCTTTGCGTCATTGCGACCGAATTATCGGTTTACATGGTGGCGCGATAGTCTTAGATGCACCAAGCAAAGCACTTACTCAGAATGATCTAAGCGAATTCTATTCAGAAACCAGCTATTCGGCTTCTGCCAAGTCTTTTGGTGCGCCGCTGATGTCCTGTCAAAACCTAAGTTCAGCCGGTTAAACATGTGGTCGATTCGTAAAGTTTCAGGCTACTTTGTTGTGATTGCGCTTATCTGTTTGTGCTTTGCCGATCTCACCCTTATTAGTGCAGACCCATTAGCAGAGCTCAGTCGCATCGCACTAGGTTTTGCCTTGCCGAGTTTTTTTTCTTGGCCTGAACTACTCAAGAGTGTCGTCAATACTTTAGCCTTTGCGATTGTCGGAGTGGGCATAGCCGCGGTATTTGGACTGATTCTGGCGCGCTTGTTTCATTGGCGACTGGTGCGACTAGTTTGTGCTTTTATTCGTTCCGTGCATGAATTGTTTTGGGCCTTGTTCTTCTTACAAATTTTTGGCCTGCAAACCCTGACCGGGTTGTTGGCGATTATTATTCCCTTTACCGGCATCTTCACCAAAGTCTATGCCGAAATTCTTGAAGAAAGTGATCCCTCGCCGCTTCATACTTTACCCCTAGCAACGCATAAAACAGCGTCGGCCTACCTGTATGCCAAGCTAGCGGTCGCGTGGCCGCAGTTAGTGATGTATACCCGCTATCGCCTTGAGTGCGGTATTCGCAGCAGTGCCATTCTGGGGTTTGTCGGCTTGCCCACCTTAGGCTTTCACTTGGAAAGCTTCTTTAAGCAAGGCGATTATGCCGAAGCGGCTGGCGTGTTATACGTGTTCTTTTTGATGATCGCGACCTTGAAGTTTTGGAGCCACCGTCGCAGTTTGCTTGTCTTATTTATTTTCTCCTTGTTTGTTTTACCCTTCGACTTAAGTTTTCAAGCTGACAATATTCAACGGTTTTTAACCCAAGATATCTGGCCTGCGCCTGTTCGCTATGCGGAATCGCTAGGCCAGTGGACAGTGTGGACGGACGCGCTCGAATGGCTTGTCTGGTTATTTCAGCATCAAGCGCTTGAAGGCATATGGAATACCTTAGTACTCACGATGATTGCCCTAGTCGGCACTGGCGTAGTGACTTTAGTGCTATATCCTTTTGTCTCGCCCTTGTTTTTTGGAAAAACTGTGCGTTGGCCGAGCCACTTGTTTTTGGTCGTCATGCGTTCCTTACCGGAGTTGATGTTAGCGTTTGTGATCGTGATTATGATTGGCCCCTCGATGTTACCGGCGATCATTGCCTTGAGTTTGCATAATGGCGCGATCATCGCGCATTTATTGGGGCAATCCTCGCGTACGCTCAAGCTACGTGCCGACGCCCCAAGCGCTATGAATTTATACAGCTATGAAGTGACGCCACGCTTATATCGACCCTTTTTAGCCTTCTTGTTCTATCGCTGGGAAGTGATCTTACGAGAAAGTGCCATTCTGGGTATTTTGGGCATTCACACCTTGGGTTTTTATGTCGACTCCGCCTTTGAGGAATTACGTTTTGATCGAGCGTTTTTCCTGATTCTGATTTGTGCTGTGCTCAATATTTTAGTCGACGCCTGTTCACGTGCGATTCGACGAAAGTTAAGGCTAACGGCCTTGCCGGAAATCCGTTAGTCTTAAGGTTAACCTTAGTTTGGTGAATACATGAAGCAATCGAATGATGATGCAATTACCCAAGACCTCGTCTTAATTGGTGGCGGGCACTCTCATGCCGTTGTGCTTAAGATGCTGGCGATGTGCAAGGTATCAGGTGTGCGCCTCACTCTAATTTCAAACTCGGTGCTTACACCTTATTCTGGCATGCTGCCTGGTTTAATTGCGGGTCACTACAGCTATGAAGAGGTGCACGTTGATCTAGCACGTTTATGTCGGGCCGTGGGTGTGCGTTTTATTGAAGATACCGTCGAAGCCATAGACCTAGAGCAGCAGAAAATTCAGTGCCAGCAGCATCCTTATTTTCATTATGATGTACTGTCTATCGATATTGGCTCCTCTCCGGATAAAAGCGCTATTCCGGGGGCTGAACAATTTACCCAAGCAGTCAAGCCGGTGGATGCTTTTCTAGCGTATTGGGCGCGCTTACAGGCGCGTATTGCGGCTTTCGACTCAAGCGACAAACTCAGAATTGGTCTGGTCGGTGCTGGTGCCAGTGGTGTCGAAGTTGCCTTAGCGATGCAGCATCATCTCAAGGCGCAAGCATCGACTAAGCATGAGCAGGTAGAGTTTCATATTATCTCTGGCGCCGAAGAGATTTTACCAAACCATAATCCCAGAGTTCGAAAGCGTTATCAAAAAGTATTGAATAAACGCAAGGTGCATGTTCATCGTCACTTTCGAGTAAGCAAAGTTGAACAGTACGCAGTGTTTGATGACACCCAGGCAAAGGCATCCAAGCAAATAAAGTTAGATGAAATCATCTGGGCGATTTCCGCATCGGCACCGGCATGGCCCGCACAGGCTGGTTTGGCCTGTAGTGAAAAGGGCTTTATCCAAGTTAATGCGTGCTTACAAAGCCTCTCTCACAGCAATGTATTCGCTGCGGGTGATATTGCCGATGTTCAAGGCCATCCGCGACCCAAAGCCGGGGTCTTTGCAGTAAGGCAAGGCAAGCCTTTGTTGGAAAATCTATTGGCTGCGCTGGCAAATAAAGCGCTTAAACCCTTTACACCGCAAACCCGTTTTCTAAGCTTGGTGAGTACCGGTGATAAATTCGCCGTGGCATCTTGGGGTAATTGGGCCTTAGCGGGGAAGTGGGTGTGGCGCTGGAAACATGCCATTGACCAGAAGTTTATGCGTAGCCTGAATGAGTTAGGCAAATATCAACACTCGAAAGCCTCTTCTGCTCAGGTACAGGAATCGAATTTGTCCATGCGTTGTGGCGGTTGTGGCGCCAAAGTCGGCCAGCCTATTTTGCAACGGGTGATTAGTCAGTTGCCTGCTACGTATTCAGCGGATGTTGAATTATCTCTATCTGCGCCAGATGATGCAGCGGTATTTTCCGTTCCTGCGAATAAAGTGCTAGTGCAATCGGTCGATGCCTTTCGGCGTTTTATTGATGATGATTTTGTTTTTGGTCAGATTGCTGCGAATCATGCGTTGGGCGACATTTTCGCCATGGGCGCCGAGCCGCATAGCGCCCAAGCCATCGTGACTTTACCCTTTGCCAGCGAAGAAAAAGTCGAGCAGCAGTTGTTGCACCTTATGTTGGGGGCCTCGAAAGTATTTGAGCAGGCCAAGATGCCTATTATCGGCGGGCATACTGCAGAAGGTAGCGAGTTGAGCTTGGGCTTTGTCGTTAATGGTTTAGCCGACCGAGATAAGTTGCTCACGAAAGGCGGCCTTGCCTCAGGCGATGTACTGATCCTCACCAAAGCGCTCGGCACGGGGGCGCTCTTCGCCGCAGATATGCGCGGTCAGGCCAAAGGGGCATGGGTGAAATCGGCAATGGCTACCATGTTGCTATCGAATCAGCAGGCTAGCCAAGTACTATTTAAGTATGGCGTGAAAGCCTGTACCGATGTCACCGGTTTTGGTTTGGCAGGGCATTTGTTAGAAATGCTTCAGCCCGCCCAATGTCGAGCACGATTAACGATGGATTCATTGCCATTAATGGAAGGCGTCTTGGAGGTGATGCAAGGCGGATTTTTCAGTAGCTTGCATGCGCAGAACAAACAAATTGAACAGAAAATGTCTACCTATATCGAGATTCAGGGCAGTGATAAGGGCTCATTATTGCAGGAAGCCTTATTCGATCCACAAACGGCGGGCGGCTTATTGGCTGGAATTCCGGTTAACAATGTTGAAGCGTGTTTAGCGGAATTGAAGCGTTTGGGTTATCAAGATGTGTGTGTGATTGGGCAGGTCTTGGGTCATTAACATGAAATGGGGTCAGGCCCCGCGGGTCTGTTCAAACCTAAAATCACGTAGCTGGGTTTAACTAACTCACTCGAAACGAAGTTCGAAACTCGCGTCAATGGACTCTTCAGCACCAACCAAGTCAATAATGTCGGCATCAAAGTTACCTTCAATGTCTTTGATTGAGCTGGTTAATAAAGTGATATCACCATCTTCGTCCATTTTAAGGCCATCAAGAGCAGGCAGTTCACTTGATTTGATGGTGACTGAATTAATATTATAAGGGTCGAAAAAGTCACTAAAAAATGATGCACCAAATTCAACTGGGCCATCAATAATCATCACTATGTTTAAAGGCTCGCTGAGGTATTCGCCAAATACTTTCAGGGTCGAGGTGGTTATTTTGGCAGGGTTGGCGCTGCTTGCTGGGGCTATAATTTGGCTAATGGCGGTGGTGCCGCAGACATTTTCAGACAGGTTAATGCTATCCTGAAATTCAAAATCAATTTCAAGGCTGCCAAAGTTAATTTGCTTTTCATCGCTGATTTTGGAGTATTCAGAGGCATAGACGACCTCGTTGTCACAGCTTATTTCCATACGGAAGGCGTTGCTGTTTTGATAAAATTTCCGCAGCGGAGTTCCTTCATCGCAACTTACATCACTTCCAAAATTCGCAGCATCAAGCGCTTGAACGCTACCGACGCCACAAACCTCTTCCTTTAGGGTGTCAGTGTCATCTTTGAAGAGATAAACAATGCGTTGGTTAGACAGATTTACCTTCGATTCAATCGAGCTGATATCCATAATACCCGTTTCAAAATTGACTAAGCGCCAGGTGCTGTTGTTAGGAAGAAGATCTAATGACAGTGCATCAACTTCCAGTAAATCGGTGTTTTTACCTAGTTCAGCAGGTTCCGGCGCGGGATCCAAATCGATAATAGTGAGTGAAGTAGAGTCGCTGTTTGGTCCCAATAAAGTACCTTCGTTGAGATCAAAGTCGACGCTCACATAGACAGGCTTATTGCCTGTAACTTCGGGCGTGACAAAAGAAATCGTGTCAGTGTTTTGGCCAGTAAAGGTAAGATCTTCCCCCAAGTAAGTGACTTCCCAATCAAAGTTCAGTCTGTCTGACCCCTTGCCTGAAACATCCAAAGTAAAGGTGGCAGTTTGATTTTCGTTTGCTTCAGGGAACGTAGGCAGTGCTGTAAAGCTTAACTTACCAAGTTCGTTGGAGCTTTCTTCGCTATCATCCCCGCCTCCACAGGCACTGAGTATGCTGAAACAGATAAGCATGAGTAGGAAGGTGCGGAAGTATGACTGCATAATAAACTCGTAGACTTTAAAACACAGGCACTTTACCAGAAGCAAGTTAGGAGAACTATGCTGAATAACGTCAAGTGTGACGTGTCACAGGCGTATTGGTGCAGAATTAAGGGGGCAGATTTTGCGGGTCTAAATTGAACCGCAGAGATAAAATCACAAAACCCTTCGACAAGCTAAAGCAATGAATGTATCCGCTCATTGAGCTTGTCGAAATGCGCTTGATGAAACACATGTTTAACTTGGAGCGCCCTTCGACAAGCTCAGGAAGCGAAAGCCGAAGGTGATCAGAAAATTTTAAAAATTAAGCGCGACGCTTTCTAAACGCATACATACCAGCACCAGCTAAGGTTTTAGCAAAGGCCATCCACTCGCTCATGTCAGGGTTGGGTGCTTTCTTATCCGCCATACGCGCTAGCTGGAATTCGTACCAGGTGATATCCAGCATGGCCATTTTATCCACAGCTTTGACGCCTGTGGTTAAGGGCCGTAAGTTGATTTCATAAGCCGGGTTTTGCATGGCGCTGTTGGGTAGATCCGGGTCAACCGCAAAAGGGCGACCTAGGCCGACGAAATCACAGGCGCCGCTATTTAAGGCATCGACCATGCCTTTCGAGCTTCTGAAGCCACCGGTCACCACAAGAGGCTTATCAGTATGCTGACGAACCGACTCGGCGTATTCCAAGAAATACGCTTCACGTTTGACGGTGCTTGCCTTGGGTTGATCATGTTTATCACGATGACCGACCATCGCTGGGCTTTCATAAGTACCGCCGGAGACTTCGATTAGGTCAATGCCATCTTCAGATAACTGCTTAATTACCTGCATGGAATCTTCTTCTGAGAAACCACCTTTCATGAAGTCTGCCGAATTAAGTTTAATGCCAACAGGGAAGTCAGCACCTACTTCGGCACGAATCGCTTTATACACTTCGCGCACGAAACGCATGCGATTTTCGAGTGCGCCACCCCATTGGTCATCACGTTGGTTATGGCTAGGTGATAAAAACTGGCTCACCAAATAACCGTGAGCACCATGAATTTGCACGCCGGTAAATCCGACTTCTTTTGCCAAACGCGCCGCTGTAGCGAACTTTTGGATAATGCCCAGAATTTCACTTTCTTCCAAAGCGCGGGGTTTGTTGAAGCCTTTTTCTAGGCCGCGTTTTAAGGCAATGGCAGACGGCGCTACGGGCTCTTTGGTCATGAAGTTAGGAATCTGTTTTCCTGGATGATTCAACTGAGCCCAAAAACTAGTGCCGCCTTCGGTGCCGGCTTTAGTCCACGTGCGGAAGGCGTTTAAATCACTTTTAATATCTAGCACAACATTTTTGGGTTCGCCGAGGGCGGTTCTGTCGATCATGATATTGCCCGACATCGCTAAGCCTAAACCACCTTGTGCCCAACGCTTGTAAAGGTTGGCCAAGCCTTGAGTCGGGTTATGGTGTTTATCGCCCAGCTGCTCGCTCATGGCAGATTTGAATAAGCGGTTTTTAATAACCGTTCCCGTCGCGAGGGTGAAGGCTGAATCTAATGTGATGGTATTCTTAGTCATGTTTAGCTCCGTATACTTTAATGCTAATACTTATTAGACCGGTCGTCTAAAAAATAATATAAAAAAGAGGCAGAAACTGAGTTTGCTCCTGCCTTGGTTTCTATGGTTTTAGTAAGGTTTCTAGGGTTAAGTGAATCACTTTTTGGGGTGACTGAATGTCACCATCCATTTTCATTTTAATTAAGCTGCCTTCCCAAGCCGACCAGATCAGTTCAGCCAAATCATTAGAGGGAATGTCTGTTCTAATGGCGCCTTCTAACTGTCCTTTACTGACAAGTGCGTTCAGACGCCATAACCAGTCTTTAACACTCACTTGCATCGCTTGCTGACAAAGCTCAAAGGTATTGCCTATTTCCGCAGCAATACTGCCGATTAGGCAGCCTTTTTGGCAGCTGTTGTCGGCAAACTTGTTGAGCATGAAAGCATAAATCGCTTTGAGTTGTTCTAGCGCAGGTAGGCTTGACTGAGCAACAAACTGGTCAAAGGTGGCCAGTGCCTGACGGTTATATTCAATAATAATATCCGCGACATAGGCTTCTTTACTGCCAAAATAATTATAGAAAGAACCTTTCGGCACCTTAACGGCATCTAACACCTGCTTAATGCCAGTGCCATGATAGCCATGCTCGGAAAGCTGTTGGATGCCTTCTTCGATAAGGGCTGAACGAGTGAGTTCAGATTTTTTGGGTTTGAGTGTGTTTGTCATCATGCGGGGAATAATACGACCAGTCGTCTACTTTTGCAATACTTATTTTTTGATCAAACTAATCAGTCTCTTATATTGCAGGATATTTGCTTTATTAGAATTCTGATGAGGCGGTTGATTCAAGGTGTTTGGCTGCGACCCAGTTGGACGTTGACAGTCCGTAATGACGTAAAATACTTTCTAGGCGCCCATTATTAGATAAGGTTTGAAGGCCGGATTCAATCGCCTTTGACCAAAGTAATCTATCTGGGGCTTTCAAGGAGAAAGCGAGATAAATATCTTGGCTCTCTTCTAAGCAGCCTGCGACCACGATGTCACTCGTTAAATTGGCTTGCTTCAAGGTATAGGCGATGACGTTTTTATCTTCTGCAAAGGTGTCAATTCGTTTTAATTGCAGCAGCTTGAATAAGCGTTCATGGGTATTTTTTCCGGAAACGGTTAAGACCTGATCTTTGTTTTTATGATTGCTTACCCATTGGTCCAAAGGATCTGATGAAAAACCATAGTCATTTATCCAGCCAAAAACTTTGTTGTTCAAAGAGTCAGTTGAGGAATATGTCCAAGGGTCATCTTTTCGCTTATATAAGCAGATCTTGGACTCACCCAAAGGCATGCGGGTGAAATGATAAAGCGGTGAGCTTCGTTCAGTTTTGGCCATTCCCACGATGCCGTCGAGGTCGCCATTTTGAACCAAAATTTTTGCCCTAGCCCAATTCATTGACTCATAGTTCAACTTATAGCCGGACATGGCCAGCGCTTCACGGGCTATATCGATTATGAGGCCTTGGTGTTCTTGGTCAGGCTCACAGTTGAATGGACACCATGGATCGGCTGCCACCTTAATCACTTTCTTATCTGCAAAACTTTCTGAGGAGAAGCTTAAACTGATTGAAGTCATTGCAACTAAAAAGTAGACAGAAAGAGCTCGAGGAGTCGTCATATGTGTCTCGCGTTTTATTAAGCTAAAGCATAGCGTTTAACCTTAACTTCTGCATTAAAACTCTTAGTTTAAATCTGGTCAAAGGTCAAAGGTCAAAGCCGAATGGCGCTAAGTTAAGATTAAAACCGTGCCCTGAGCTTGTCGAAGGGATGTTTCGGTTTCCGCAAAGTCACGTTTCTTAAACGTTTCGACAGGCTCAACGAGCGTTGTATTTATCAATATTACGCTTAACTTAGCGCCATTCGTTGACCCCTTAAATGAAATGCCTTAAATGTTAATTAGCGGATAAATGGAGCCGGACGGCAGCTTTAGTTTAGCGCAAGGATCGAGCTACGCCTGCTATGGGCGCTTTTGAGGTGTTTTTGACAGGTGAATAACGATAAAGCTAGCTAGGTTTTGCCAAACTGTGGATTTCGTCTTGGCTCAGTTCTCTATATTCACCTTCGCCTAAGTCTTCATCGAGCTCTACATTACCAATCTTTTCTCGATGTAAAGCTTCTACGTGGTTGCCTAGTGCCGCAAACATCCGTTTAACTTGATGATATTTACCTTCTTCCAAAGTCACCAATACTTCAGTATTCGTGATGCGTTCGAGCACGGCAGGCAATGTCGCCTCTTTTTCACCGCGTAAGATGATGCCTTGTTCAAATTGTTGTTCAGCGCCGTCTATTAATTCTTCTGCTAACCATACACGGTAGGTTTTACTCTGATGATGTTTGGGAGAGGTAATAAAATGTGACCATTTTCCGTCATCGGTGATGAGTAGTAAGCCTGTAGTATCCAAATCTAAACGTCCAACGGTATGCAATTTGTTGATGGCCGGTTCGTCGTACATTAAGTCAAAGATGATCGGGTGATCATGGTCTGTATTTGCACACACCATACCGGGTGGCTTATGCATCATGTAGTAACGGAAACCTGTGTGTAAGGTCAATTCCTGGCCATCGAGGGTAACAATGTCGCTATCGACGGAAATTTTGCTCGAGCCCGTTTTGACCATGACATCATTGACGGTCACCCGCTTGCCTCTAATTGCTTGGGTCGCCAAACTTCGAGTAAGTTGAGTGCATTCACAAATATATTTATCGAGCCGCATAACAGATCCTTTCATTGAGGCGCGTAGTGTACGTCAAAGTTTCGATGCAAGCGAAGTCGATACTAAATAATTTATGATTTTGGTTTAGAGGAAACTGTGGAATTTAGAGTAAAGCTCTTTTGATATTCGGCAGGTGTCTGATCGAATTCCTGTTTGAAGAAGCGGCGAAAGCCCGAGCTGCTTTGAAAGCCTAATTGTTCGGCAGTAAATTCAATATCATGCTTTTTTTGAAATAAATACACTTTGCTGAGTTCGCGTCGCGCAAGGTTCGCTAAGTGTGAAAACGATTCACCGTGTTTGCTCAAGCGCTTTTGTAAACCGCGTATCGATATATTGAGCATTTTTGCTAGATATTCGCTGTTAAAAGCTTGGGGGTGATGTTGCATCATCAAACAAATAGAACGATATTCCAAGTCGTTGAGTCGTTCAGATTTGCGCCAGTTATCAAGGCTTTTGTTGAGATAGATAGGATGAAGTACTTGATTTCGGGTAAGTAAATTTTGCAACAGAAACTGATCATCAAAACTGATCATCGCTAATGGCTGGTCAAAATGAACAGGGCAGTGCCAGTTTTTATAGTCATCCGCATAGCTTGGTTTGGCGAAATCGAAATGGATCTCAGTAGGTTGTATATGCGCCGCAACGGTTTCTCTCAAACTGTTCACGACATACGAAAAAACCGCTTCAGCACAAAAACGCTTCTGGAATTCATTGGTAATTGATTTATAAGGATGCGTTAAAGCAACTGAAAACTTGCCTTTTCCAACATGAAGCGATGGAAAGTAACTCACACCATGGGTGAAATGATAAAGCTCCACAAGCTTGATCATTTGCTGGAAATTATCGCTTGTCATTAAGGCGCGTGATAAGTCACATAGGGTCGAGGGGTGCAGATGCTGCCCGAATAATAAGCCAATATTACTTTCAGGGTTATCTTCGTAAATCGATTTAATCAACTCAGCATAGGCCGACTTTGCCTGAGAGCCTTCATTGAATTGGCTAATTAGTCGTTTAATATCCAGCGGGGTGAATTTCACCGAGCTAGGAATTAGTTCAACTAATAAGCGAAGATATATTTCATCTAGCATATTGTTACTGCTGTAAGCGGCTAATTATTATTTTTGTAATGGCTAACAGCCAATGTTATGTCAGAAAAAGAACATAAGATCTTTTAGGTACATGCGTATGCTAAATAGATTACTCTGCTTTGTATATTTGCGAAAGTACATTACGCACTAAATACTCAATTTGTGCGTGATTCGCGCCGGTAAAATTCTGACTTCGTGCTACAGTATCGTCGTGCTAATATCCACGAAGTGTGACTAAAGAATGGACTTGGTCAGCGGATAACCGGTTTTTAATAAAATATGTTGCAAATACGCCTGTGTGGCTCACCGTTAATTGTATTTCCTAAGGCAAGGTTAATAATTTTTATCCTTGTTTTTTTGCGTATGCAGCTAGTCTTGCTGGTTCTCAGCCTTCCATTTAAACAGGTAATGGCCGAGCAGACAGCCCATCCTGAATCTAAGGCTTCTAATAGTTTTGTGAATCAATTACTGCCCCAGGTGATTGTGAATCACTCTGTCTCTGAGCATGCTATTTCCTTAAAAAAACTCCGCGCGATCTTTGCGATGAAATTACGTTTTTGGGGCGAAGGTCAAGCTATAACAGTTTTTGTGCTTGCAAACGATGACCCAATTCATGGCGCATTTTGTAAGAAAATACTGAATATATTTCCGAACCAACTGGAGTCCGTATGGTATCGACAGATTTATACCGGGACGGGGCAAGCACCGATTGAAGTGGCATCTGAATCCGAACTCATTGAACGTGTGAAAAGTACACCGGGAGCCATCGGCTATATTAAAAATAAAAACGATAATTTAAAGTGGTTTAGCGATGAAATTACTATTCTTAACATTGATTAAACAGTCGGTTGTATGTGGCATGGCGTCGGTGCTTCTTTGCGCAAAAACTGTTTATGCGAAGGATGCTGATTTTCTAAAAAGCACCCATTGGTCTGCCTTTGTTAGTCAAACTGCAATATACAGTTCTGACTATAACTTTCTTAGTCAGTCTGATGACAAAGTCTCACTCGACATGTGGGAGGCCGGTGTGTTGTTCACCGCCACAATGGCGCACGATGTAGCATTTTCAGCGCAACTACTGGGGCGTAAAGTGAGTGAATTTAGCGATGAAGATATCCGTTTAGATTATGCCTTTTTAAGTTTTCCATTTTATAGCGATTACCAGAATACCTTGGGCGTCAGGTTAGGGCGTATTCGGTCATCTTATGGTTTTTATAATGAGACCCGAGATATACCGCATACCCGAACGGGGGTGATCATGCCTCAATCTGTGTATTTTGATAAAACCAGAAACAGCTTTTTCTCTTCAGATGGAATCGAACTCTATGGTTTTCATGACTTTGGCGAATTCAGTGAGCAGCGCCTAGGTTTTCAATTATTTATTAGTAAGCCATTGGAAGATAAGGAAGAAGCGCAAGAAGCGGCCAGCCTGAAAGCACGGAACTTAGATGGGGATAAAAGTTTCTTGGCAAAAGTTTCCTATGGTTCGGAAATTGAAGGTTTTCGGGTGGCGTTTACCTATTATCGACCCGAGTATGATGTCGCCGTTACCTACCCAATTTCGCAAGCGCCTTTACTTGAACTTGAAGAAAATAACGCCTCTTTTTATTCCGAAAATATGGTGACATCGATTGAATATAATTCCCTAAATTGGGGGCTGACGGCTGAATATATTCGGCATAAATTCTTTACCAAAATACCGGTATTGGGTGATTCCGGATTCAAAAGTGAAAATGCGTTTTACGAAGAAGCCTATTATCTTCAAGGCTTAAGGCGCATTAGTCAGCAGTGGGAAAGCTATCTTCGATATGACTCCACCCGCTTACGTGGCACGAATGCCTACTGGACCAAGTTTAAAGATATCAATATTGGGGTTAGTTTCAGGCCGGATGAACATTGGCTGTTGCGTGCAGAATTTCATTATATAAATGGCCGCTCACGCTTGTTCACGCGGGACAATGACTATTACGCTGGTGAGCCAGGTTATTGGCATGCTGGCATGGTGCAGGTAGCCTATCGATGGTGATGGCATGATAGCAAATACATTAAAAACCACGCCGCCCGCGTTTTCGGGCGAGATTAAAAGGCAAACTTTTGTGCGGGTCAGCTTGCTCATGCTGGTGCTGGTCGGGTCATTGTTTGTTCTCGATATGAGTGTCAATGAGCAACAATTCTCTACCCATCGGAATAATATTCAGGCGCAGTACGCCTTTCAGTTAGAGCGTTTGGTTGAATCCTCTGCGGATAAAATGATCCAAATATCGGGTGCCGCGAGCCTGAATGATGGTTTGATCAATGCGATTAAAAAGCGCCAAGCTTATCAAATAACGCAAGAGTTAGACTCGCTGGATTGGCACTTACAGGCAGACGCAGGCTTAAGCATAGTCGGTTTGTTTGATGCTGCGGGTGAAGAGTATGCTCGACACGTAACAGGGCTTGCACATAATGAAAACCTGAAGAAGGTGTTAGACAATGAGGCGCCCGTGTGGACGGTAGATTGTTCACAAACCTGTCAGATCTTAAGTTACACGCCTTTGCTGGTGGAAGGGGAGTTGCTCGCCGTTATCGCGCTTTCAGAGCCCTTGAGTCACGTCTTGCTGCGTTTTCATCATGTTGCCAATATCGATACGGGTTTGTTAAGTGAGTTGGATTCAGCACAAAGCGGGCAGAGCGTGCTAGCAAATTGGGAACGCTATCTTGAAGCGGTCACCAGCCCTAAACAAAGCCGCGCTATTCTGGCACAAGCAGCCCAAACCTTTTCGCTTGAAGAGCTTCAGCTCAAGCCGCAAATTATTGATCTTGATGATCATATCTATGAATTGAAAGCGCTGCCGTTTAATAACAGCCAACTAGTGGTGATGACTGAAGCATCGTCTGATTATAGCCAGCTAGCGCAAGCCAAGACGCATTCCCTTAAATTAGCCTTATTCATTTTATTGTTAGGTGAAGCCTTGCTCTTTGCTTTCTTATGGACGCCCTTATCACGTCTGAAATTTAGCGAGCATTTGGTGGGCTTATTGGCCGAGCGTCGATTTGATGAATTAGCCCATGAATTCAAACATGCCCGCCCAGAGCAAAAACAGATCGCGCAAGGAGCATTGCGACTGGGTGATCAGTTTATTGCGATGCAAAAGCAAATTGCTGATCAAAGCCTGCGTCTGGACTCCATTGATCATGGGGTATCAGATAGTCAATCTGAGCTTACGGTGATACTGGATGAGTTCAGCTCTCCGGTTGTTGTGCTCAATGAGCGTGGGCAAGTTATGGTGATGAATCACTATTTGAAACAGCAACTATGTTTGCCGTATGCCCGAATAATCGGGCAGGATATTGCTGATTTTTTACAGGCAGATCGCAGTGTGAAGCTGCGCTTGGAGGATGTGGTCGAGGGACGTTTGAGTCACTATGAACTAACTGCCCAATGCTATGATGCGCACAACAATAGCCATACCTATTGGTGGCGCTTTAGCGCAATTCAGAACGGAGCTGGTGAGGACGGCCTAGCGTGCAGGCGATTGTTGATGATGGGAATGCCACTTGCCGAGCCTAGTAGGGATAGCCAACGACAGTGGTTAGAGGAACATGACCTCGAAACCAGTCTGTTAAATGCCAAAGGCTTTTCCAATGTGCTGCAAACTTATTTAGACGGAAATGTGTCTTGGAAGGCGTCGGCCGCACTGCCTTGTCCAGCTAAATTGGTGCTGCTCCGTTTGCCAGCGCTCATGTTAGATGAGTCTCGGGTCTTGCGACTTCAGTACTTAAGGTTCATAGAAGAACTGGTTACTACAATGGAAAGGCTGGTCTCGGCTGACCAAGCATCCTTGATGATGGCTCGCCTAGACACCAATGAGTTCGCTTTCTTGCTGACAGGCTCCGATCTTGAAAAGCTGCCAGTTCAGCTTGAGTGTTATCTAGTCAAGGCAATCGCTAAACTGATCAACGAACAGCAGCGTCTATTCTTTTTAGCTTGTCGAGTCATTGCTTCGGGTGATGTCTATCCTTCTGATGTGCTGTTTGAAACCAGAAAGCTCTATCAAGAAAAGCCTTGATTTCTAATTGAAGCGTGCGCTTTGTCAGTCATGTTTAGCGTTATGTTTATTCAAAAGTCACGGGGGTATTTTGTGATGTGTGTCACAAAAATATCTCGTTGTTCGTTCATGCTCTGATAGATAGCGCGAAATGCGAACAATGTGCTGACTATGGTGCGCATTTGTATTACCTGTCCAAAATGTAAGCCTTGTACGCTTGTCTCTCCAATCAATAACAAAAAAAGTGGAGAACATATGAAAACAATAAAACTTAAAACAATAGCCTCAAAAGGCACTGGCTTGCTTAAAGTAATTGGAATGATCGCATTTGCATTAAATCTTGTAGCGTGTGCGGGTAATGATTATGAAGAAACGGCCGATCGTATGGATGTCATCACCATTGGTGATTCTATCTTCGATTTGAATGGCGTCATTGAAGACACCTTGTACAGCTACGCTGGGCAAACCTTCCGTAACTACACCAAAAGTGGTGCTGAGTTGTCGGGTGGTGCTTTCGCAACGGCAATTGATCAACAATATGCTGACGCAAAAAATACCGATAGCAATATCAATACAATTCTGATGGATGGTGCCGGAAACGACATTCTCATTCCAGCTACCTTGTTCGACCCATATGGCTGTCGTACTCGTTGGTATCGTTGGAATATTTCTAGTAGCTGCGTCCGTCTAATTGAAGATCAATATGTCACTGCGGTGAATCTATTGAACCAAATGGCAGCAGACGGTGTGGATGATGTGGTTTGGTTAGGTTACTACGAATTGCCTCGTGGCAATGCAAACTTAACGCAAGCGTTAAACTACGGTGATGCTTACTTACAGTATGCCTGTGAAGTGTCTGGTAATGCGAACTGTCAGTTTGTAGATCCAAGGGGTACCATCCCAGCGTCTCAAGTGGAAAGTGATGACATTCACCCAACACCTGCCGGTTCAGTTAATTTAGCGAACCAGATTTGGCCAGTCCTTCAGCCTTTGTTGTAAGACTGGTTTTAGGCTGAAATAGGAGCGAGGGTGGATAGGGAAATCAATGATACCTAAAAGGATAAGGTCTGGTCTTGATGCTAGGCCGAAGCATTGGCAGCAAGGAGGCTGCCGACTCGATCACTCATCTAGTGATAGAATTAGCATCTCTAGAAGTAAATAATCGGTATAATCTGTTCCTCTCAAAACAACAACAATTATAAGGCTCAGAGGCTGTAGTTATGCGCCAAGTGGCAAGCAAATCATCTAAAAAAATATCGTTATACCTGCTATGCGGATTAGTGCTTTTAATCGGCGTCGGGGTGTATGCGTATCAACAATTACCCAAACTCATTTTTGCGGGGCCTGAATCGGATTCTGACTTGCTCATCCCAGATGTGGCGGTGCCGCCTGCTGACGTGGTGATGCAGCATAAAACCAAACAAGCGACCACCCTGAGTGAAATTGATGCCATGGTGGCAGAGCTTTCAGAGCGGCTTAGAACGCAGTTTAGGGACACTATACATTTGGTTGCGATTCAGGTGGGTTTGAAAAGTCTGCGCGATGATCTATTACGAACTTATCCCCAGCAGGGTAACGAACTTTTCCTACGTATTCTGACCAATGCCTTTCCTCAGTGGGTTGATGCCATATTGAAAGCCATTGCCTTGATGGATCAATATGATGTCTGGCTTCAGGGTATGTTGCTTAACCTGAATGATATGAATGCTCTAGAGCAACAAGGCGTACTCTGGGGTAAGCGTCGTGAATTATTTGGCGATGCGGCTACCCAAATATGGCAAGAAGAAATTAGCGCGGAACAAGAGCGCCAAATGACCATGCGTAGAACCATGGAAATTCTCGATCGTTCTTATGACACCCAGATGCAGGAAAGGCTCTACCTTTTACAAAGTACCTTTGAGGAGAGCTATGCCGACAAAATCCAAAATATGATCATTGACCCTAAGGGTGTGCTCGCGCAGGTATTCTTTGGTTTTGACGCGGTACAAAGAGACTTAAGTGCGCTTCCTCCTGAAGAGCGACAGGCGCAAATTAATGATATTCGTAAATCGATGGGATTTTCCGAAGAACAAATAAAGGCGCAAGCCGAGTCAGATCAAATACGTGAAAAACGTTGGCAAAATGGCTACGCCTATATGGAAGCGCGCAAGGCTGCAGAAGCTCAATTTACCGGTGATACTTTAGTGCAAGAATTAGATAAAGTACGAGAAAAGTTTTTTGGAGCAGAAGCCAGTACCCTCAAAAAAGAAGAGGAAGACCTAGCATTTTTCCGCTACACCCGTCCCCGTGTGTACGGACGTAATTAGAGCGAATATAAGGCAAGTAACATGGAAGCTACAAAAGTTCGCCCCAAGTTATATATCTGGAAAAATAGCCGCTTGTACTTAGGTATCAGGTATTTGCCGTTCCGTAAATATACCCTGGCGTGGAGTCAGTTGCTGGTCTGTATTAAAGGAACCATGCGTGTTCAGTTGGAAGACGGTTCGGAAATCGAGACGCGTACCTGAATGATCAAAGCGGGCAACGTGGTCAATGAAGCGCATATTAATACCCGTAATGCGGTCATCGCTATTTATTACTTTAATCCGATTTCTCAGAACTTCTATCTTCTGCAGAAACAAATGACGGAGGCGAGGAAAGATGTGTGGTGTCAGCATCCAACTGAAGACCTTTTAATTGAGCAACTTCAACAAGATGTTTTATGGCAGGTCGAATTTTTAGGTGAAGTTATGGCTCATAAACTTTTTGGTCGGCAAAACGCCTTGAATCACTACCTTTACGATCGCCGCCATATCAATACAGATTCAAGCTTAAGCTCTGCGTAAAAACAGCAACAACTTCATGCTCTCAAAGAGCGTTTCAAAGTCAATGGGTATTAAGATGGCCAGCGTTCAAACGGGGTCATTCTCTTTCTGGCAGCATCTTAGTCGGTTTATCAAGTGATGGCTGGTTTGGTAGGACGCGCCAGCCTTATCAGCACGTTAATGCCTCGATACTTCGAGCCGTGGAAAACCGGCTACCTTTGGTGCACGCGGTGAATAACGGCCCGTCCATTGTCGCGCTGCCCTCAGGGCGCGTTAGTTTTATGTCTGAGTATCATCGAACGGGTGGATACCTTGTCGATGTGCCGTATTCAGCTTCAGCTGAAGGGAGTTATTATAGTCAGCATTCTAGGCTTTGGTTTATTACTTCTAGTTAGTATGTTCTTCAAAAAGAAGAGGAAAGCCGCTCCTATGAAAGCCCGCGCAGAGTGATTTAGATGACTTTGATAGAATATTTATTAGAGACTTTTGCCTGATACATCATGTTATCAGCTTCAATGAGTAATAGATCAACAATTTGCTCAGGTGATCTTTTGGGGGACGTCGAACAGTCAATGGTAATTAAGCCAAAGCAATCCGAGGCTTTGATTAAGATATCTTCAGTATGTATTTCAATTTTTTTGAGAGCACTTTGAAGTCTTTCGGAAAAACATTCTGCTTGGTTTGCTTCGGTATCATGCAATAATACGACAAATTCTTCTCCACCATATCGACACACCAACTCACCATTTATGGATGTTTGCGAGCTGATAGTCGCTACTTCTTTGAGTATTATGTCGCCCACCGTATTGCCATAGATATCATTCACATCTTTAAAATGGTCAAGATCGAACAATAATAATGAAATAGGATGTTGGTGGAGGGACGCCTTGGCGACTTCCTTGATGGCCTGTTCTCTAAAAACGCGACGCTCGCTAAATGCACGGCGGTTAAGAAAGCCGGTTAAATAATCCTCGCGTGCGAGCCTATTCAAGTGTTCTTGACTGTTTTCCAGCTCTGATGTGCTAATTCTAACTTTTTCCTCAAGTTCATGTATGAGCGATCTATAAGCAATTTGTTGTTCCCAGTCTTTGACAAAATAAATTATTAAAGAGCTGAAGGTGAATAAGACTAGGCCCCATTGCTCCGTTTTTCCTATCCAGTTAATTAAGCCATGGGCACTCAGCATGTCTATAACAAGGGCAATAAATAAGGCTAAAATACCTAACACCATCAGAATACCGGTGGTACCTTGTTTATAAAACTGTTTTAAACAACCTGATAGTAAGGCCAAGACTAAAAGAATAAATAATACATCAAAATAAGGATAGGCATTAACGAAATTAAAAGAAGTATAAATTGATAACAAGCCTACACAGACTGCAAATAACAGGGGTGTTATAAATACGATACCGTTAATAAAGGGAGTTTTATGCTTCAGCCATGAATAAACAATTATGGCTAAAAAAGCAGGGATGATAAAGTAAGTGAATGCAGCTATATAACTCCAAAATAAAGGCTCAAACAGCACCTCCTGACTTAGTTCATTTTCTGAAAATATCATTAAGGCAATATTGAAAGATAGAATACCTGTTGAAAATGCAACAAATTTGTCTTGCTTTATGCATCCTATAATGGTGCTGATTATACCGACTAAAAGAATAACCAAAACAAAAGACAAGCCTGTTATTCCGCTGCGATACACTTTATCAATTAAGTCGAATTTATTCCCAAGAATAACTTCACCAGATAACCCTATTGATGGGTAGTCAGAGGTGACACGTAAAAATAAACTATGTTCATGGTAATCTAGGGGGAGCTTGATGATATGCCATGGCCAACCCTCAAAGTGACTATTACCTTCTTGGTCAATGGCTCCGAAATCATAAATACGTTCTCGTTTATGAAAAACTTCAACGTTAAGATCAATAGCATTTATGTATAAATAAGGGTCGCGCCAGTTTCCTGAGGGAAGATCGATTTTTAACCAGACAATCTTATGTTTATGCCTGTCCGGTATATTTTCAGGAAAGTCGATTGGTGACCACTCGTTATCCTTAAATTGCCATTCACCGGCTGCATTTTTAGGTAAGTCACCCCAGTGATAGAGCCAATCTCCAGTAAGCGCTTGAGGGCTGTCAGTGGCAGCATGAGTAGGGCTTATGCTAGCCAGGATAAACCAAAGCGTAAGAGTAGTACTTGATAGAATACGTTCGGTCGTTGTCATGGTTAGGTCATCAAGTAGGGAATGCTTGGCTGAAATATATTCAATGCTTGTAAGTATAGCAGTTGTGCAAACGGATCATGAAGAAACTGTTATTTATTTTTGTGATACACAAAATCTGTAGAGATAAAATAATCCCAAGATTAATGCTAGAGTGGGATGACTAATACAGGTCGCGACAAAGTGTGGAAGCAATGCGTAAGTCTATTAAAAGATTCAAACATTTATTTTGCTTGGTATCTCTGTTGTTTTTATTTAATTTTCCAGTTAAAGCGGTAAATATTTCGGGTGTCGAGCTTAAAGAAAGTATCAAACTAGGCGGTCACCAGTTGCATCTAAATGGCGCGGGGCAGCGTTCGAAATATTTTTTTGATCTGTATGTGGCCGCACTTTATTTGAAAAGTAAGTCGACGGATGCGTCAGCCATTATTAATGCAAATGAAACTATGATGATTCAGTTGCATGTGATTTCAGATTTAATCACCAGTGAGAATCTAAGGCTTGGCACTAAAGAGGGTTTTGATAAGTCGACCCATAATCATAGTGAAGACATTCAAGAACAGATAGATGGCTTTCTGCTTGCTTTTATCGAGCCTATCAAAATGCATGATGTCTTTGAAATCGTTTATACCCCAGAAAAAGGGGTTGCAGTCATAAAAAATAGAAAGCTGGTGAAACAACTGCCTGAAAACATGGCGTTCAAGCGTGCTTTATTTGGGATTTGGCTCTCTGATGTCCCTGCGCAAGCATCTTTAAAAAAGCGCTTATTAGGAAAATAATGCGATTCTTTTGATTAGCATAGCCAGCCTTTCTTAGGTTTATCAGCTTATTCAATCGAAGGGATGTTTCGTATTAATCCTTTGTTAGTACTAGACTATGAGAATTATTGGTTGTTATTGAAAGTTTGATAAAAAGATTTTCGTGACGTGTTAGAGAACCTGTCATGATATTCGGATACTGAGCAGTGCCTTACTCAGTACAATTTTACAGAGGTTAGAGTTTTGCCATATCGTGGACATGTTTTTAAAGCTTGCGTCAGCCTGTTTATCTTTATCATATGTATTATTAGTTTAAGTGCAAATGCTTCTGAATGTGACGATTTAGAAAAAGATTTGAACAAAAAGAAGCTGGATCTTGGGTCGCTATATCAATCTAGACTCGTCTTAGAAAATCTTTTGAATGCACGGCTCAGTATGAGTCAATCGGTTTATAGTGTATTGGGCTTTACCCTCGATAATGAATATCAGATTGGACAAGAGCGTGGCGGTCTTGAGCGCCAGCAGAAGCAACTTGAAAATGAGCCATCACTGCCTAAAGCATGGACTATATGTGCTAAGCAGGATGGATGGTTAGCTCTGGTTAAGGAAAACCGTAAAGAGCAGCAAGCTTTATTAAAAGCCAAAAAAATGCTCCTGACTTTGCCGAGAGATACTAGGGCATTGTTGGCACGTACTTTGGAGGCTTGGAGTCTAGTTAGATTAAGCTATGTCGATATGAGATCTAAATCTTCAGCTGAGCCGGCAGGTTTAGTCGGCACGACAGATTCAGTCACTACGATAGCCTCAACTAGTACGTCAGGTTCCACGAACAGTGGTCTAAATTCAGAGAGCACTTTAGTTGATGAGAATGACCGGGATGAATTTCTAGCTCAGGCTTTAGCCTACAAAATACAGTTAGAAGACTTTATAGCTCACTTGTATAACAAAGAATTACACCCTCAAGACGTCAATCAATACTGGCTAAACACGCAAGACGACTATACAAAACTTTTAGATGTGTCGGTCGAGCCTCTTACTGAGCTGGATGTTGGTTTTCTGACATTGCATCAAGCAAAGCATTCATTGCTTTCTATAGTGAGTGAATGGCGGAATCAAGTCATGGTCAATGCTGGATGGCTTGTTTTTTTCGATGAACTTTTATCACCCGCTTCATTTATTGATGGCTTGCTATACGAGCTGACTTCGGCACCGCAAAATTTTCTGGATAATTTGAGTAACCCTTTTATTCGTGAGTATTTGATTTCAGAAAAAGAATCCAAAGGTGCTCAGCTATTAACGAGTTGGACAATCCAATTCGCCTTTTTGCTATTAATGATTTTTATCTTAGTTAAATTGGCCGCGAATACCGCTGCTTGGTTATCTGAAATTCAACAGGCATTACTTAAAAAATTAGAAAATGCGACATCTCATCCACTAGTTTCTGGCATATTTTGGGTGTTGAAGCCGAATGCTTCATGGGTGTTTATTCTTGTTGTTGCTAATCTTGTTAGTATGACTTTTCCAGATAATTGGAGGGTTATTAAGCTAATAGCGCCTTTAGCTACAATATACGCAGGGTTTCGAGCGTTCAGAATAATCATTGAATGGGGCTTGTCGCGAACCTATACCCGTGGAGGTATGTTTTTATCTAATCTTACGGCTGAACAATTGATTCTTGATAGTCGCAAAATGACTTGGGTGCTGGTCTATGCGTCTGTTTTATGGGCTTTGGTCTATGCAACCGGTGGCGCCTATCTGATTTATGTTCTTTGTATACTCTATGTGGTAGCACTTTGGTGTGGCGCATGGTGGGTATTACGTAAGCATGAGGTGGCGGTAAATAAACTTATTCAGTTTGTTTTAAAGGTAAAACCCGCCGACAAGAGAGAGGAGCAATCCAGATTGTTGGCTTGGCTTTATAAATTAGCCTGGCCCTTACTATTTGTTGTTGCGCATGTGTTGGATGTGCTGGCTAATTTAAATCAAAAGATGATGGTGTTTGATGTCTACCGTTCTTTTTCGGTAAAACTCTTGCGAGTCCGTCTAGAAAGCAAGTCTGAAGAAAATATCGAAGAGGATGAGGGTGAGCCAGATCAGAATTACAGTGATTGGATGCTTCGAGAGGCACCAGAGGGTTTGTTGCTGGATATTGGGGATGTGTCGACTTTAATTGAGCCCTTAAAAAATTGGTTTTTAGATAAAACTGATGAAAATGTCATGGTGATAGTCGGCGAGGCGGGTAGTGGTAAGTCGACTCTAGTTAGGCGCTTGCCAACTTTATGGGAAGATACGCCGATTAAGGTTTTGAATGTTCCTCCAAAATTGACCGATTCCCAGTCTTTGTTCGATAGTATCGCTCAGGTGTTGGGAATTGAGTCATTTACGGATATTGGTGGCTTGGTTCGACAAGATGCTGAAATAGAGCAACAAGTCATCGTGATCGATTCGGCGCATAACTTGTTTTTAGCTGAAGTAGGTTTGTTTGATGCTTATAAATCGCTCCTGCAATGTATTAATGCTCATTTAGAAAATGTTTTCTGGGTTGTGGTTATGCATTCGCCAAGCTGGACTTATTTAAATTATGTTTTTGTCCGAGAGCAGCGGATTAGCAATATTTATAAAATGCCACGCTGGTCACCCATGGATATTCGTAAGCTCATTCTATCTCGTCATCAGGGAGGGCGACGGCGCTTGAAGTATAACGAGATGTTATTGTCGGCTGCTGCCAGTAGTGAGTCGAGTAGTGTGCGCGCGGCAGATTCCCGAGTTTTCAATATTTTGTGGGAGCAGTGTGGGGGTAACCCCTTAGCAGCGATAGAGCTCTGGTTGTATGCCGTAAAAGTCAAAGGTCGTGTCGCCGAAGTGGGTGTGCCCCAGCGACCATCCACTAATTTATTGAATGGTTTAAAGGATGATTTATATTTTGTGTATACCGCGATTGTTCAGCATTTTTCATTATCAACTGATGAAATTATGCAAGTCACGCATTTCTCGGAACCGGTGGTTAGGCATGCCTTAAAACAGGGTATAAATCTAGGCATGATAAAGCGTGATGAGACTAAGCGCTACACCGTTGACCCCTACTGGTATGGCACCTTGTCGGGCTTTTTACATCGAAAAAATATGCTTTGGGGTTAAGGGGCTCTAGTCGTTATGGAAATTAGTCGTTATGGATAATCAAGCACTTCAGGATATTTCGGCAATTGGTGATTTGTTCAATGTCAGCAAAGTCATGATGTTGCTTGCTGCCATGTTTGTTCTTTGGTTGGGTAACAAGGTCGTGCGTCATCTGTGTGAGGCCTTGATGGTTACGATACCAGCACGACGTTTTTTAATCCTTCAGGTGGCAACACTATTTACCTTTGTTTGGTATTTTGTCGGAACCTATTGGTTAATTTCGGGCATCATTCAGCCACCCAAAGAAATGTTACTCGCCCTAGGCGGTAGTGCCGCCGTGGCGACCGGTATTGCTTTGAAAGATGTTGTTGCCTCTATTATTGCCGGGGTGATTTTACTCTTTGACCGACCTTTTCAAGTGGGCGATCGGGTAAATTTTGATAATACTTATGGTGAAATTGTCAGCATTGGTTTGCGTTCAGTTCGTTTGAATACCTTAGATGATAACCTTGTGACTATTCCAAACTCTCGCTTCATTACTGAAGTTGTATCCAGTGGCAATGCGGGGGCGCTCGATATGATGGTCGTCGTAGACTTTCATGTCGCTTTGGATGCGGATATTGAGTTAGCACAAAATTTGATACATGAAGTGGTAGTCACCAGTCGTTTTGCCTATTTAAAGAAACCTGTAGCCTTTGTGTTTAGTGAAGTAATTATTGCAGAGCGCTTAGCGATTCAAATAAAAGCCAAAGCCTATGTGTTAGATGTGCATTATGAAAAAGCCTTTCAGAGTGACATCGTCAAGCGCGTGTCTCGGTTATTTATTGCAAACAATATTGCCCGTCCCACGAGAGAGTCTTCCTCTGTAAGCGACAACAATTCTCCTAAGTCACTAGCCTAAAAATGAGACTTATGATAGTTTTCGCGCCTTTTTGTTGAGTATCCGAGTTTTTTATTTTGAATATGGACTCAATGAGAGCGTCGTTAGAGTAAGTAGGTATTTGATGAGGATTACGCAATGATATCGGGTTTTGACTACGGAACATCTAATTGTGCGGTAGGGGTGCCTTCCGGTGATGCAGCTCAAGTGAGATTGCTTGGGCTTGAGAATCAAAAGCCCTATATGCCTTCTCTTTTATATGCCTTAGATCGTGACTTGATCTGTGAGCATGTTGGCTTGTCTATTCCTTGCCCAGACTTACAAGAAGAATTTGTTGAGCAAAGAGAAGATCAGCTATCCAGGGCTCAAGAAGTGCGCCGAGAAGAAGGCTTTTCATCGGATGAGCAAAGCGTGTTTGTCGGTAATGAGGCATTTGAAGAGTATATTCAATGGCCAGGTGAAGGCTACTTTGTTAAATCGCCCAAGTCTTTTTTGGGGGCGAGCGGTCTAAGACCTGAAGCCATTTATTTGTTCGAAGACATTGTTACAGCCATGATGCAGGCCATTAAAGCACGGGCAGAAGCAAGTCTTGGGCAAGAACTAACGCATACTGTTATCGGCCGTCCGGTTAATTTTCAAGGCTTAAATGCCGATAAAAGCAATCAGCAAGCATTGGATATTCTCACTATCTCAGCAATGCGCGCCGGGTTTCAAGAGATTGAGTTTTTATATGAACCCATTGCTGCGGGGCTTAACTTTGAGCAATCACTCACCGCAGATAAGACCGTATTAGTGGTGGATGTCGGTGGGGGTACCACCGATTGTGCCATGGTGCGAATGGGGCCGAGCCATAAAGACACCAACGATAGAGATGCAGACTTCCTAGGTCATAGCGGTGAGCGTGTCGGCGGAAACGATTTGGATATTCAGCTGGCAGGAAAGCATTTAATGCCCTTGTTTGGCATGCGGTCTCAGCAAAAGAATGGTTTGCCCGTGCCGACTCAAACCTATTGGGATGCTATTAGTACGAATGATGTTTCCGCCCAAGCAAGCTTTAATCATCTCGAAACCACGCTGCATCTTGATCAACTTTTAAGAGATTGTCGAGAGCCTGACCTGATCAAGCGTTTTATAAAAATGCGCAAGGCTCAGCAGCAGCATCAAATAGTAAGAAGTGCTGAGCGATGCAAAATTGACTTGTCGAATCATCAACAAGTCAATGTTGATTTATCCTACATCGAAGACCAGTTGCATCATTTGGTTAAAGTTGATGCCTTTGCCTCGGCTATCCAGAGGCCATTGGAGAAGATGCTCAGTTTAATGGAAGAAGCCATTCTTCAAGCCGGGTGCCAGCCAGAATTAATCTTCATTACCGGTGGGTCGGGGCAGTCTCCCGTTATTCGTCAGGCCATTCGGGGAAAATTTGGTGATTTGGAAATTCTGGATGGTGATCACTTCGGAAGTGTCACAGCTGGGCTGACCGTCTGGGCCCAGCAAATATATCGTTGAAAGCGGTTTGCAGGACTGAATGTTATTGCACAGGTAAACAAACGACTTAGCTTGGTTACCTGTGCAGAGCATTATTCTAAGTAGCGCTTAATAATTTCATTATAGCGACCGTCTTGTTTAAGTTTTTCCAAGCCTCTATTTATTTTAGCGACAGTCTCTTCAGAGACGGATTTCTTACTTAGCATGAGATAAATGTTGTCACTGTTGATATTGAGTGGATGTACTTCAATTTCATCAAGCAAGTCTAATTGTTTGGCAAGAAAAGGTCCGACATAGCGGTCGATCAAAATGCCATCAACTCGTTTACTCGCTAGTTTTTGTAAATTTGCCGTGTCGCTTTTTACATCTGAAACTCTGGATTGGTATTCTGGGTCTAATAATGCTTCTTTATGTGCTTCACCGTAGAAATAATCTCTTACGACTCCCAATTTGAAACTTTGTTTCGTTATGTCGTTTATGGTTTTTAAAGGATATGACGGAGATTCGCCTTTTCTGACCATCAAGACCATTGTTTCATCGCGATAGGGGAGAGAGAAATAGGCATATTCTTCTCGTTCAGCATTGATCGATGCTCCAGGCGCTAAATGGACTGTGCCCTTTTCTATTTCTTTCAGGGCTCTTGCCCAGGGTCTTTTTACAAAAGAAATCTTACAGTCCGTGTTTTCAATAATTGCTTTGACCAAGTCATTATCTAAGCCGGTTATATTATCTTCATGTTGATATTGGTAGGGCTCCCACGGTTCCCAGGATGATATTAAAGCGCAGTCAGCAAGCGAGTGAGTTGAACATAGGGTAATAATGAGTAAACAGAAGAGTGGAGAGTGTTTGAGCAAATTAACCATAATATTCTCCATAAAGGTTAGAAGTATATTTAGGTTAGTTTAAGTATGCGAATTGAGCTAGCTTATCTGGCTTAAAGGTATATTACAAAAAAAAGCCCCGACAAGCGGGGCTAAGAATCAGTTTAGAAAACTGAGGTTTAAGCTTTTTAACGTCTTGCTTAGACGATGAGACAGGTAATCTAATGCTGATCATAATGCACTTTTTATGCCATGATAAGATATTTATTTTAAATCAATATCTTATATATGTTTTTTTGCTTGAAATTATTGTTGGTGTAAAGCATTTCGACACTTTATTCGTTGGCATTGTACATCAATAACTTCCAATCACTTTTATCATCGGGTAACTAAAGCCTATGGTGGCTGGCAAAAAACCAAACATTACCCGTGCTTTTTCAAATGGTGTTTCTGGATTGGCCATTTTGGGCTTGAAGGCGAGAACGATAAATCCTAATGGATTATATATTGCGCCAATACACGCGGTGATGATGCACCAATTTGGAAGAATAATTGATCGTTCCTTACAAATATAATACGTCACAACTAGCAAAAGGCTCATGAGTAGGAAATCGATATGGGCGCGAATTAACTGATGATTGGCTTTGACTAGTTTTTTCAGCCAAGCTGTTTTCATATAAAGAATAAAGGAGGCAGTCCAAGCGAGTCCTAAAGAAATAATTAGGCAAAAAGCGGCGACTAATAAGAGACTGTCGTGAGAAATATTCATTTAGTAGACCGTAAGTATCGTGTTTAGTGTGTGTTTTTTATTATGCGTCAGGAGCAGGTTGTAGGGAAAGCAGATAATTCAATATCTAAATTGCGGTGGGCTTATAGCTAAATAGCATTGGCTACTCTTTGTACTTTTCTTTACAAGTGATACTCACTTCCCTAGACTTCGCGACTCTAATTTGGCGGCTACTAATTCGCCTAAATAGCTCCTATCCATGACTACAAGTGGTACAGCATGATCGAAAGCATAAAAAGAGACTGGTTCTCTAACATTAAAAATGATGTGCTTGCAGGCACAGTTGTGGCACTCGCTCTAATTCCTGAGGCGATTGCATTTTCAATTATTGCAGGTGTTGACCCCAAAGTAGGTTTATATGCCTCTTTCTGTATCGCTGTGGTGATTGCATTTGTCGGTGGTCGGCCAGGGATGATTTCTGCGGCCACTGGCGCCATGGCCTTGTTAATGCTCACTCTGGTGAAAGAGCATGGCCTGCAATATTTGTTAGCGGCGACCTTATTGACGGGGGTGTTGCAGATTATAGCGGGCTACCTAAAGCTCGGTGATTTAATGCGTTTTGTCTCACGTTCTGTGGTGACGGGCTTTGTGAATGCCCTGGCAATTTTGATCTTTATGGCGCAGCTGCCCGAGTTAACCGATGTGACCTGGCATGTTTATGCCATGACCGCTGCCGGTTTAGGCATTATTTATCTATTCCCGCTTCTTCCTGTGATTGGCAAAAGCGTGCCTTCGCCATTGGTGTGTATTGTGGTGTTAACCGGTTTGGCTATGTTTGTAGGTATGGATATTCGTACCGTGGGGGATATGGGAGAGCTACCCGATACCTTACCTATCTTCTTATGGCCTGATGTGCCTCTGAACTTTGAAACCTTGGCGATCATCTTTCCATACTCCGCAGGCTTGGCTGTCGTGGGCTTACTTGAGTCGATGATGACCGCCACGATAGTCGATGATTTAACCGATACCACGAGTGATAAAAACAGAGAATGTAAAGGCCAGGGTATAGCGAATATAGGTTCTGGTTTGCTAGGTGGTATGGCAGGTTGTGCGATGATCGGCCAGTCGATTATCAACGTGAAGTCAGGTGGTCGTGGCCGGCTTTCGACCTTTGTTGCCGGTGTTTTTCTATTGATCATGGTGGTGTTCATGGATGAATGGATTCGCCAAATTCCGATGGCAGCATTGGTCGCGGTAATGATTATGGTGTCGATTGGAACTTTCTCATGGGATTCGATTATTAACCTGAAAAACTATCCGCTTTCGACTAACTTAGTCATGTTAGCTACGGTTGTGGTGGTGGTAGCAACGCATAATTTAGCCATAGGGGTGTTTGTTGGTGTCTTGTTAGCATCCTTATTCTTCGCTAACAAAATTGGTCGTTTTATGGTGATTAAAAGCGAAAGTGAAGATGAAGGAAAACGCGCCTATCGTGTTGTGGGGCAGGTCTTCTTTGCCTCTTCAGATCAATTTGCTCAGTCCTTTGATTTTAAAGAAGTATTGGAAGAGGTAACGATTGACCTTTCCCAAGCGCATTTTTGGGATATTACTTCTGTGGCTGCGTTAGACAAAGTGGTGATAAAGTTCAGACGGGAAGGTGCAAAAGTTAATGTAATTGGTATGAATGAAGCGACGCAAACAGTTGTGGATAAATTTGGTGTGCATGACAAGCCGGAAGAAGTTGAAAAAATTATGTCTGGCCACTAAGGTTTGCTCACTCAAGGAGAACAATAATGAATATGATTACAGCCTGTATTGATGGTTCAAAAATTTCTGCTTATGTTTGTGATGCGGCGGCATGGGTTAGTCTTTCTTTGGATACGCCGGTTAAATTGCTTCACGTTCTAGAGCGAATTATTGTGCCGGTAAATGATAATTTATCGGGCGCCATAGGTTTGGGGAGTCGAGAACATCTTTTAGCTGAAATGACGGTGTTGGATGAGCAGCGCAGTAAAGTGGCATTAGAGCATGGCAAACATATGCTTGAAGATGCCAAGTTGCGCGTTCAAAACTTAGGGGTGGCAGATGTTCAGCTAAAGCAGCGTCACGGTGAGTTATTGGAAGCACTGGCTGAAGCAGAAGACGAAACTCGAGTATTCGTGATGGGGCGCTTGGGAGAAGGTCATGATGTTGGCTCCCAAGCAATCGGTGCACATTTAGAGAATGCTGTGCGTGCGGTTCGTACACCCATTTTAGTCACCGTAGGCGAATTCACAGCGCCGGAATCCTATATGATTGCCTACGATGGCAGTAGCACGGCAGACGAAGCGCTTGCTAAGTTTTCTGAAAGTGCCTTATTAAAAAATCTACCTGCGCATATTGTGATGGTCGCCTCCGAGACGACAGAGCACTTGCAGCAACTCAAGTCAGCCAAAGACACGCTGGTGAGTTCAGGAAGAAACGTGATTGCTACTTTAGTGGAAGGTTCTGTTCAGGATGCTTTAAGCTTATATCGAGAGCAGAATAATATTGACCTAATGGTCATGGGGGCATACGGGCACTCGCGCTTGAGAGAGTTCTTTGTGGGTAGCCAGACCTCTAAAATGATTTCCAGAAGTCCCATTCCGTTGTTGTTATTACGATAGATTCTCGAAAAAGTGACTAGGCACAAGCTTCGTCACTTTTATTTTTGCTGCCTGCCATTCTAGTGGCCTGCTTTTAAACGTCCTGCCGTGTATTTGTAGTCCAGCTGAATATGGAAAGTAGTACCAATCTCGGGGTCCGAGGTTAATGCCATTTGACCATGATGATGTTCAGTAATAATGAAGTAGGAAAAGCTTAGTCGCTTGCCTGCATCATAATTGGCGCCTGGATTGTAGGGTTCATTGCTGAAATAGGGTTCAAAGATGAACTGCTGTTCTTCAGGCGAGAGGCCGCGTCCATTATGTTGTACCTTGATCCACAAGGTGTCGTAGCAGTCGATGATTTTAATTGAAATTTTAGGGCTGCGTTCACTCGGCTGGTTGGCTTCTATGGCGTAGAAGGCATGGCGCAGCAGAGACAAGAATACTTGTTGCAGTTCTGAGGTAAAGCCGGGTACTTGTGGTAGGCCTTCTTCATAATCACGTAGTACTTCAATCTGGCCAAACTTCAGGCCATTCGGTGTGGCAAAGGTCGCAGTGGCGAGTTCCAGTGCATGATCCATGACTTCGGTAATGTTGATGCGTGGTTTAACCACACCCTCGCTGTGCGCGAACTCAAGCAGGTTACGAGTGATGGTGGCAGCTTGTTGGCTTCGATCTTCGGCGTCACGTAAATAATGTGTCAGCTTTACGCAGGCTTCAGGTTGGACGTGCTCGATAAGAGCGGCTTCATCTAGGGCTTGTTGCACGTCTTTAATGATTGCTTGGAGAGGCAGGTTGATATCATGAGCCATGGTGGATGCCAGTTCACCCATGGCAGACATTTTATCTTTTTGGATTAATTTGTTTTCCGACAGTACCTCTTGAGTGACGTTGTCGATTAGAATCACCACGCCCGTATCACCCGCACCTTGTAGTGGGTAGAGCGTGATCTCATAATGGAAATGGGTGCGTTGAGTGCGGCGTAGAAAATGGGTTTTCTGATCCCTTAATGCCGTTTTGACCTGTTCTTTAGTGACCGGAATGATCGGGTAGGCTTCCCAAAGGTCACGATTTAGGGCTTTCTCAGCGGGCAGGCCGGTGAGCTTTTCGGCTCCCTTGTTCCATTGAGTTACCCCGCCTTCTTTATTCAATCCGACTAGCATCAAGGGCATCGATTCAAGGATGCTTTTGATATAGGTTTCGGAAGCGTGCAAGCGGTGCATGGTGTCGCGGTGTCCGACTATTTCACCTTCTAGTAACTCATTGGCCTGATGCAACATGTCATTGGATTCATTTAGGTCGGCTGTACGCTCTTGCACCCGTTGTTCAAGTTCAACATTAAATTCTTCAAGCGCGCGACGGCTAAAAAACAGAATCGTCGCGGTAATCGAGAGTAATAGAATGAGTATGCCGCTTGACCAGTTAGCAATGTATTGCCAGTTGGTGCTGCCATCTTCGAATTTAAAGTAGTTGAGCAAAGCCGCCGCCGCGGGATTGCTGTAAAGAGCCAGAAATAAGGGCGCGGCTAGCCAAGACAGAGTAATGCCGAATTTATTCATAAATGCCTTGTATTGTTAAGCTGAAAAGTTGTGTTGAAGTCGGCGCGTGCACGGAAACCTGAGAGCCATGCCGAAACATTCAAATAGATTCGCGGCTATTATGGCGGAGATTTCGTGCATAAGGTAGGGCTGACGCCTTAATTTACAGAAAAATGCCCAGCATTTTTCCTAGAAATCATGCACTTGTTGCTAGCTTAGAAAAGTAAAGACAATAAAGTATTAATCAATGATTCTCAGCTGCGCTCAATAAAGCACAAGACTACAAGAAATCACCCCAAAGCATATAGCTTAGCGTTCAAACCGGCTTAGGCTAAGCTAAGCCAGTGCTTTGTGTGCTCTGTTGCAGATTAGTTTTGCTAGAGGGAGTCGTGGTAGAAAATAGACTAAATGCTACCAAGCACTTTGTTCAGAATAGTCACCGCCACCCTGCTCAACATTGCCGGCTAGGGCATAGTATCTTGTTAACTTACGTTGGGTCAGTAACATGTACTTTTCCCAAATTCTTTCATAGGTGGTTTCAACAGGCTTTTGCCCTTGAATAACCAATAACATGTTCTTTTGTTCCGGGCTTTCTGCTTGTATATTGCCCTGAGCAAGCTGCTTAATAATATAGCCAGACTCCGTTAATAAATCGGCTTCTTTCTTAGTAAAATGGCCTGAACGAGCAAAACCATGTGGGAAATTGATTGAATCGTAAAAGCTGCTTTTGGAATAAAAAGGATTGTCTGTCATATCTATGCTCCCTAAATAATTAAATTTTGCCTTTGAGGCATTGATCAACCAATTGGTCATAGTCAAATGCTGAATTTGGATCGGTATCCAAAAGCTTTTGAATATGTTCATCTACTTTGGTGTAACAATTTTGTTCTTGTCCGTAGTCTTCTTGCTCATATTGTGGTTCAGGATATGCGCTTTCATAGCCGCTATCTTGGTAACTGTTGTCTTCATAGCTACTTTCTTCATAACTGGGCTCTTGATAACTACGATCTTCATAACTACTGTTGTCCTCGTATGGCTCAGCAGAGGTGTCCTGTTCGAGGTAGCTACTTTGTTCTGCAATGCATTCGTCTATAAATGTTTTTGAGTCTTCGTCACTCATGCCTGAGCCACCCATTGACTGGCAATACTCTTGAATCTGTTTAATGCTCTGGGCAGAAGCCGTTTGACTTAGCAGTAGACCAAACAAGGCAAAAAATAAAAATAAGGTTGTCGAAAATGTAGGCATGAAAAGACTCCAAACAATTTCTCTGGATTATGTCGACTGTTTGATAGGCTTAAAAACGAATTATTTTTGTTTTGACAATAAAAATAATTTAGATGGCGGGAAGGTTGATCAGGATTGATTGGATAGAAGGGCGCTAGAGGAAAACTCAGCTGTTAATTTTACCAAGCTCTGAAAAAATAGCGCTAATAATTTTTATAATTTTATATCCGTTTCCGTCGCATCCAATGTTTGATGTTTGGCTCGAATCAGTTCAAGTATTGATTCTATCTCGTTTATATAGAGATTGTCTTTATGGTGGCAGGCGTATATTTGTCGGGCAATCACGGG
>JBFJZQ010000001.1:0-43012 GCA_041622015.1 Oleiphilaceae bacterium | reverse complement strand
TTCAACTCGGCTTAGCAGGTTTCTCGTCATCCAGTCTGCACTAGCTGCGTATATCTCATCTTTACCATTATTGTGGAACCAATAAATTCGTGAGTGTTCCAGAAAACGGCCGATGATAGATCGTACTTTAATGGTTTCAGAAACACCTGACACGCCGGGGCGTAATGAGCAAATACCTCGAACGATGAGATTGATGGGTACGCCAGCTTGGGATGCCTTATACAGTGCACGTATTATTTTAGGTTCAGATATGGCATTAACTTTTACCGTAATGCCCGATGCTTTACCTTGAGCCGCATTTTCTGTTTCTCGCTCAATCAATTGAATTAGGCTGTCGTGAAGCGTGAAAGGTGCGTGAAATAATTTCTTGATTTTTAGAACTTTTCCCATGCCGGTTAACTGTTGGAAAATCTTGAACACATCTTTGCCTAAGGCTTGGTCGCTGCTCATAAAACTATAATCCGTGTATAAGCGGGCATTACTGGTGTGATAATTACCCGTACCTAGATGGACATAATGTCTAAAGCCATCCGACTCTCTTCTCGCCACCAAAATCATTTTTGTATGCGTTTTGAATCCAACAACGCCGTAAACGACAACAGCGCCCGATTCCTGTAATCTGCTGGCTAATTCAATATTTTCGGCTTCATCAAAACGTGCTCTGAGCTCAATTACCACGGTGACTTCTTTCCCGCGACGAGCGGCATCGACTAAGGCATCAACAATTTCAGAGTTAGTGCCAGAGCGGTAGAGAGTTTGCTTGATCGCAACCACATCGGGGTCTTTTGCTGCTTGTCGTAAAAAATCGATGACCGGGGTATAGCTCTGGAACGGGTGGTGTAGCAAAATATCTTTTTGACGAATAATCGGGAATAAAGAGCTGTTCCCTCGAATAGCTTTGGGAGTACCCGGTGCAAAACTGGGGTATAAAAGGTCGGGCCTGTCGACTAGATTGGCTAGCTCCATGAGTCGATGGAGATTGACCGGGCCGTTTACTTGATATAAGTCATGTTCAGTCAGTTTGAATTCTTTTAATAAAAATGAAATCAATTGTTCCGGGCAATTATCAGCCAGCTCCAAACGAACAGCATCCCCAAATCGACGCGATAATAATTCGCCTTTGAGCGCAGAGGCTAAGTCTTCCATTTCGTCATTAGCTAATTCGAAATCAGCATTACGCGTGAGTCTGAACTGATAACAGCCTTGCACGATCATTCCCGGAAATAATTGGTCTGCATGAGCGTGAATAATAGAAGATAAAAAAACAAGTTCATCGCCTGTTGAAATGTCCGCAGGTAATTTCACCATTCGTGGTAAGGATCTGGGCGCAGGAATAATGGCTAAGCCGGTTTCACGGCCAAACGCATCTTTACCATCTAATTCTGCAATGAAGTTAAGGCTTTTATTGACCAGTCTTGGGAACGGGTGTGAAGGGTCCAGGCCGATCGGGTTGATGATGGGTAACACTTCGCGGTCGAAATAATCTGCAAGCCAGGCCTGCTGGGCTTCACTCCATTCATTGCGCCTTAAGAATCTTATATTTTCGTCAGCAAGTGCAGGGATTAAGATCTCATTGAGCGTTTGATATTGTTCGCGCACCAGTTCATGTGCGGTTAAATTTATGGCATCTAGGGTCTGCTGAGGGCTAAGGCCATCTGGGCCAATGGTTTCTCTACCATATTTTATTTGGTTTTGAATGCCAGCAACACGTATTTCAAAAAATTCATCCATGTTGCTGCTAAAAATACAGCAAAAAAGCAGACGATTTAATAAAGGGTGATTCTTATCTAAGGTTTGTTTTAAAACGCGCTGATTAAATTGAAGGTGGCTAAGTTCGCGATTAAAATAATATTGATGATGATTGAGATCAACCTCTACGATTTCTTTTGCTGCATTATTATCAGCTTGATTGCTCATCGCGACTTAAATCCTGTTTAATAAGATGAATAAATTAAGGGTGTTGCTTTAATAGCTTAGCAGCTTCTTTCGCAAAGTAAGTCAAAATACCATCAGCGCCTGCACGTTTCATACACAGTAAGGATTCTAGAATGACTTTATCCTTATCTAGCCAACCGTTTTGTATAGCCGCCATATGCATAGCATATTCGCCGCTGACCTGATAAACAAAGGTAGGTACTTTTAATTCTGTTTTTATGCGATGAACGATATCCAGATAGGGCATGCCTGGCTTTATCATAAACATATCAGCGCCTTCATGAATATCCATGGCCACTTCATGAAGCGCTTCATCCGAGTTTGCAGGGTCCATTTGGTAACTCTTTTTATCGGCTTTACCTAGGTTTTCAGCTGAACCCACTGCATCGCGAAACGGACCATAATAGGCAGAAGCATATTTTGCAGAGTAAGCTAATATGCGGGTATTCACATGTTTGGTAAGTTCTAATTCATCTCTTATTGCTTGTATGCGCCCATCCATCATGTCGGAAGGGGCAACGATATCGGCACCCGCTTCTGCGTGAGAAACTGCCTGTTTTACAAGGGCATTTATTGTGGTGTCGTTTAGCACGTAGCCATGCTCGTCAATGATTCCATCTTGACCATGTGTGGTAAAAGGGTCAAGAGCAACATCTGTGATTACACCTAGCTCAGGGAAGTTTTTTTTAAGTGCGCGTACTGCGCGCTGAGCCAGACCTTCAGGGTTCCATGCCTCTTTTGCGTCTAATGATTTTACATGTTTGGGTGTGACAGGAAAAAGTGCGATTGCCGGTATGCCTAAAGCAACTAATTCTTCTGCTTCCTTGAGAATAAGATCAATACTAAGCCGTTCTATGCCTGGCATGGAGGTAATGGTTTGTCTTTGGTTTAGTCCTTCGAGAACAAACATGGGGTATATCAAATCATTTGCAGAGAGCGTATTTTCTTGCATTAGACGACGTGAAAAATCTTGAAAACGCATGCGCCTAAGACGAGTATTGGGAAATAGTCTTTGATTAGATGAAAACACCTTACACTCCTCACTTATAGTTTTTATAAAAATAAGTATACGCACGCGATAGACAGTTTGTTGGGCTGCGTGAGTGACTTAATAATCTGATAAGGTTAGCAGGAAGGATTGCTTAAAAGCTAGGGCTTAACTTGGGTAATTTATCCGAGCTGAGATTTTATAGTGAACTCATTAAATAAGGGCTAAGTGTCGAGCTTAAAATTGCCATGGCACTTCCAATAAATGTTGCGCCACATAATCGTGAGCCTTGGATTTTGATACGCTGGACTGGGTCTCTAAGAGAGGACTGCCATTTGGTATAAGCCGTGGGTTCCGCTAAAAATAATTGAGTATAACCACGTTTTGTTTCTTTCAGATCGTGAGCAAAGTGTTGGTCTTGGTCGCTAAAATAAAGCGCCAAGATGGCAAGACTTAGTGCGATAACAAAAGAGCCTAAAAGGATTTGCGGTAAAGATAATGTGGTATTTCCTGAGGCAGCAGCGGTGATGAGTGTGATAGCTAAAATAGTAATTAAGCTAACGATGGCTACCAAGCTTTTGCAGGCTCTATTTTCTTTTCGGCGTGTTTTAATAATCCGAAGTTGAACCTTATCTCCAAGATGTAGTTTTGCAGAAGCTAAGTGGTCTATCGCAGTAAAGCGAACTGCTTGGCCATCATGAATATATTCGATTATTGGATAAAAACCTTCCGTCACAAATTTTGACGAAGGGAGGGGGGAGTTGATCTGATTTGAGTAGGTGGATTGAATTGATACAACTTTTCCACGTTTTGCGTAAGCGCTTTTTAAAAATCTGGCATAATCTCTACAAAGAAATACGCCAGTTACTGCTAGCGTTAAGCTAATTAGTATTGTCAAAGCTTCTATCAAGTAGGCAACCCCAAGTCAGGTGGTGATCAAACAGGCTGTAAATCAAAAATATTCGAATTAATGTGCACTGTATCTCATTAAGGGTGTCGATTGTCGCATACTTTCTATGCTTAGCAATATATTTTTACAAAAAATTTTATAAGGTTCACAATTCAAATAAAACAGAAGAGCATAACGATCTGTAAGGCTAAGTGTTCGTATTACCTTCGACAATGCTCTTGGGCTGTAGAAAGAAGTGTAGATTTCCAAAGCTTCTTTTAATTGTCTCTGTGTTCGCTTCTAGATTGGCGCGCTGCCGTAATTCATGCTTGGCTTTTTAGGGGGGTCGGCGCGAACATTGTTTTCTACTCGTTGAACGCTTCCGCCATTTTTAAGGAAGTTTTCAATATCACTTGATAATTGTTGACGAATATTATCTCTCACATTTTGTGGAGACTCACTGCTGTATTCTGTTGGTGCAAGAGCTTCTTGTGACATAAGTGCTACCTACCTGTTATTTCAATCACTTTTTTTGTTATACGAAAATTTAAATAACTTTTGTTTGCCTGTTTTGTTTATCGTTATATATCGCTGCTATATATAGACTAAAACTTGATACATTGAAAGCTTTTAACAGCATCTTTGTATTGTGTAACAGTTAATTAAGAGAATAATATAATCTAAATTATAGATTAGCAAGATAAATCATTGGTTTGAATAACTATTTTGTGTTTTTGGTGAGTTTGTTGGTGAAGAATGGGTTCATGGTTTTCTGATAAATGTAACCAAAGGTTTAGAAACGTTGTTATTTGAAAAGCGAACAGGCGAATTTGATAGCTAGGGTCTATGCTGTGTATAGAGCGTAAGGGAAGTGGTGAAGTTGCGCTTTAATACTCTCCCAATGATCACTTCTCAATCCCTAGTTGTAGTAAACTTTTGGGGGCCATTTTGGCCCCTTTTTTTATACATGGAATTTATTGAGATATAACGGCTTTTTTATTTTATGTATGAAGGAGGTGATATAATTCGTTATAGATTTCAGGTGTGCTAATAAGTAAATTCTGATCATAGATACACGGCGCTATGTCATCAGGCACCGCCTGAAAATGGCCACATTTCGCGCCGGCTTCTAGCGCGATAACGCGTGCTGCTGCAAAATCCCATGGGCTCAGGGATTCAAAATAACCATCCAATCTTCCACTCGCCACCCAACATATGTCCAAGGCTGCTGAACCCAAACGCCGAATATCTTGACATGCCATTAACACTTTTTGGGTTCTTTGCATAATCACAGGAACTGTCGTTTTATCATAAGGAAAGCCTGTGGCAATAAGTGATTTTCTGAGGCTGTTAGCGTGGCTCACCGCTAGGCGCTGTTCATTAAGAAAAGAGCCTTGTCCCAGAATGCCGTGAAAGGTTTCATTAAGAAATGGGTTGTGAACGACACCTAATTTAACTTCGCCCTCGCAAGCAAAAGCGATGGAAATAGCCACCATATGATGCCCATGTGCATAATTGACTGTGCCATCAATGGGGTCAATAATCCAAATAGGTGAAGACAAGTCCTTGATCGAGTTTTTGTCTGTGTAAGTTTCTTCAGAGAGAATCCTGTGCTCTGGATAAGTCGCTTGAATTCGGTCGATAATAAGTTTGTCGGCTGCAATATCAGCCGAGGTAACAAGTTCTTGTTGATCTTTATAGTTATGCCGAACATGGCCATTTTGGCGATGTTCGGCAATTAAGCAACCCGCTTCGATTGCCAGACTTTTAGCAAATTGAGCAATCTCTTCAAGCATGGTGCTATTCCTTATAGGTTATGAAATATTACTTCTGCTCTCTCGCAATAGCACGATAAGCAATATCGTTTCGATAGAAACTGCCCGACCAATTAATATCTTGTGCTAAAGCATAAGCAAGTTGTTGTGCTTCCAATACGCTGTTCCCTAAGGCTGTTGCGCATAGTACCCTGCCGCCTGAGGAAACAATATTGTCGCCACTAAGTTTAGTGCCCGCATGGAATATTTTAGCAGTCGAATTATTGTTTAATGGTGAGTCCAGGCCCGAAATAATATGGCCTTTTTTGTAATCTGCTGGGTAACCACCTGCAGCTAAGACAACGCCCACGGCTGCACGTTCATCCCAGTCTGTCGTTTGTTTATCTAAGGTTTTATCAAGCGCTGACTGGCATAGTGATATCAAATCTGATTTTAAACGCATCATGATGGGCTGGGTTTCCGGGTCACCGAAACGACAGTTATATTCAATCACCTTTACTTCACCTGAAGGAGAAATCATCAGACCGGCATAAAGGAAGCCTGTGTAGTCATTGCCCTCTTTTGCCATGCCTGCAAGAGTAGGATTAATGACTTGATCCATGATGCGCTGGTGCACTTCTGCGGTGACCACCGGTGCCGGAGAGTATGCGCCCATGCCGCCTGTATTCGGGCCTGTATCTCCATCGCCAACGCGTTTATGATCTTGGCTGGTGGCCATGGCTAAACAATTTTTGCCGTCAGCAATAACAATAAAGCTTGCTTCTTCGCCTTCCAAAAACTCTTCAATAACGACTCGACAACCCGCATCACCGAATGCATTGCCAGAAAGCATATCACGCACGGCTTCCTCCGCGTCAGCTAAGGTCATAGCGACTATTACGCCTTTACCTGCAGCCAGGCCATCGGCTTTGATGACAATTGGGGCGCCTTTTTCTTGTAGATAAGCAAGTGCCGGTTCTACTTCGGTAAAGTTTTGGTAATCAGCTGTTGGAATATTATGTCGTGCTAGGAAGTCTTTGGTAAATGCTTTTGAGCCTTCAAGTTGAGCAGCACCTTTGCTTGGACCAAAGCATCGAAGGTTCTTGGCTTGAAAAAAATCAACAATGCCATCAACTAAGGGAGCTTCTGGGCCCACTATCGTTAAAGCAACATGATTGTTTTGTGCAAAGTCTGCTAGGGTAGAAAAGTCCATGACATCTATATCGAGATTTTTCAGTTTGGCTTCTGTTGCTGTGCCGGCATTACCCGGAGCGACATAAACGGTTTCAACAGATTCATTTTGAGCTGCTTTCCAAGCTAACGCATGTTCGCGGCCACCGCTACCAATCACTAAAATATTCATAATATAAGCCTGATATCTAAATTTGAGTCTAAATTAGGCGCTTCTTTAAGAGTGGATTAAAGATGCGCAATAAAAATTGTTGGCAAGGATACCGTATTCGAGGAATAGATAAAATCTTTGAAGCGCATATGACTGGAGCTAGGGGGTAGAAACGGTAAGCGAACGCCGATCTTAGGCTGAGTTTGCTAGCTGGGCTAATTTGTCACGAGCTTGACCGCGAATCGGAATGGCCTTGTGTTCATGATTATCCATTAATACAAAAGTATGACTGGCTTCAGCTATTATTTTACTGGAACCTTCAATATAAATAGTTTGTTCAATTTTACAGCTGGTATTGCCGATCCGCATGACTTTTGTATGCACTTCAAGCGCATCGTTAAAGAAGCAAGGGTGGCGATAGTTTATGTTGCTGTTAACGAGGGTAAGAGTTAGGTCTAGCTGTGAAAAAAACTCGATAGCATTGTAGTTTTCAAATAAAGCCCATCGTGCTTCTTCAAAAAAACGGGTGTAACCGTTGTTGTTTAAATGGCCGTGTTGATCAAGATGATAACCGCGTACTTTTATTCGTATATAGTCAGACACAAAAAACCTCAGGTTATGAGTTTTGCATCCATGCAAATTCTATAAGAGTTTTTAAGTGTAACCTGAAATAATAAACCCGTGCAGATTTTTTTGTGCGATGTATTTGTTAAATGCTGATATTGAATTGATGTTATATGATCTCTAGATGAGCATTGAAAATTCACACTTTTTCTGGGAGAGGCAAGCATAAAAAAACCGAAGCAAAACGAGCTTCGATTTTTTAAAGTAAGTTCAACCTTGCTTCGAGTACTAATTTAGCTTACGACGTGCTAATCCTAAGCCAGCAAGGCCTAAGCCAAATAAAGCGATTGGGGCAGGCTCAGGAACAGATACAGGCGTATATTCAGCACTAGATGTTGCAGAAAAAGAGAATTTAGCGCCAGTTGTATCAAGCGAGAGAGACAACCAACCATCTATGTTGTTTATTCCATCATTAATGGTCCCTGTGCCGCCTAGGCCTAAAATCTTATATTTAGGCGTGTTGACTTCAACAGGAGGGCCAAAAATGTTGTCGACTGTAAATGTGAATACACCTGTTGACCAAATTTTTTTACCAATAATATCGCTGAAAGAATCTGAACCAAGTTTGTAGTCAAAGTCATATAAGGAAGCATTGGCAACACCGTTTAGTCCGGCGAATATGCCATCAGAATATATTACGTTTGCATTGTTTTTGCTTGGGCTGAAAATCACATCGCCAGAAGAAAAATTAACAGATGCTGAAGCTGAGTTCGTGGCTGCGAATCTAATTTCACCTATGACAAGAGCATTAGCTGAAACTGATGCTGCGAGTAAACCAACTATTAATAATGTTTTTTTGAAGCTCATGAAGTTCTCCTTAGATTGATGTTAGGGTTGTGGCTGGGTGGTCTTGAGGGGGGGCGCCATCAAGGCCCTAGGCTTTCCGTTCCTGCTTTGCAGCGGGTTTGGTCACAAGTTCAGGACCTATACTTAACAAGTCTTATTTAAGGAGATGTTACTGTTATAGTTCATGATGTATTTGGCATCTTGTGTGCCATAAAAATAAAGTATATTAATATCAATATGTTATATTTTTTTTTAGGTTGTTTTATTTTTTGTGGTGTAATTATTTTCGACATGGTCTTTGTTTATAGTATAGCTATTGAGAGTCTGACAAAGGTCTGGGGCTGTCACTTTGGTGCTTGCCAGGTCGATACATTAAACAGTGATTAACTTTACATATGTGTATATTTTTAATGATGAAGCTTGGGTTTTCATCGTTTAGCAGGAGCAGGGAAAGAGTAATGTTTCTGGCAAGGAATTACTAAAGTAAGTGGTAATATTCAGATTAGAAAAAATAAGGGCTTACCTTTTAGGTATGCCCTTATTGATATTACGCTTGCAAAACTCAGGAAGACTTAATGTCTGAAATGACGCTGGCCTGTGAAAACCATCGCTAAGCCATGTTCATTCGCTGCATCAATGACTTCTTGATCGCGCATAGAGCCGCCGGGCTGTATTACACAGCTGACACCTGCCCCAGCGGCATTATCAATGCCATCTCTGAAGGGAAAGAATGCATCAGATGCCATGACAGAACCTTTAACGGCTAAACCTGCGTGATCCGCTTTAATCACCGCAATACGAGCTGAATTGACGCGGCTCATTTGTCCAGCCCCAATGCCGATTGTTTGGGCATTTTTTGCATAGACGATAGCGTTAGATTTCACCATTTTTGCTACTTTCCAGGAAAATAGTAGATCAGTAATCTCAGTTGGTGTGGGTTTGCGATCAGTCACGACTTTAAGGTCGGAAGCAGTTACTAAATCTAAGTCTCTATCCTGAATTAATAAGCCGCCATTCACGCGCTTATAATCTAATGAGCTAGTACTCTTCTGGAAGGTGCCACATTCTAATAAGCGAATATTTTGCTTGCTGGAAACGACCGTTTTAGCTTCTTCGCTGATACTCGGCGCAATAATGACTTCGACAAACTGCCTATCAACAATATTTTGCGCTGTTTTTGCATCAAGTGGTCTATTGAACGCTATGATGCCACCAAATGCCGATTCTGGATCGGTCGCATACGCCAAGTCATAGGCTGTTGCAATAGACTCGCTTTCAGCAACACCGCAAGGGTTGGCATGCTTGACGATCACGCAAGCGGGTTGCTCAAACAACTTGACCGTTTCAAGGGCTGCATCAGTATCGGCGATATTGTTGAACGAAAGTTCTTTGCCTTGTATTTGTTTGGCACCAGAAATAGAGTCTGTTGAAGCATGCTTCTCAACATAAAAGGCGCTTTTTTGGTGTGGGTTTTCGCCATAACGTAATGTTTGCGCTTGAGTCATTTGGATATTGAACGTTCTGGGGAAGTCGGCATTGCCGCCGGGCACTTTTTTACCAAAATAATTCGCGATAGCGCCGTCATAGGCTGCGGTGTGTTCATAGGCTTTAATGGCTAGATTAAAGCGTGTTGCTATGCTTGTCGATGCATTATTGGCACGCATTTCGGCTAAGATTTCTGGGTAGTCGCCTGCATTCACCACAATATTTACGAAGGGGTGGTTTTTTGCTGCTGCCCTAACCATCGTAGGGCCGCCAATATCAATGTTTTCAATTGCATCTTCAAGCGAGCAACCGGGGTTTGCAACGGTTTGTTCGAAGGGGTATAAGTTAACTACTACCATGTCGATAGCTTGAATTGAGTGATCACTCATTACCTTATCATCTTGGCCTCGACGTCCTAAAATTCCACCATGAATTTTAGGGTGTAAGGTTTTGACTCGGCCATCCATCATTTCAGGAAAACCCGTGTAATCAGAGACTTCGATAGCCGGTAGATTATTTTCTTTTAGTAACTTATAGGTGCCGCCAGTAGATAAAATTTCAACGCCCAGTTCATTAAGTGACTTGGCAAACTCAACTATACCTGTTTTATCTGAAACGCTGATTAAAGCGCGTTTTACTTGAACAAAATCGTTCGTGCTATTCATGAAAAATCCTAAAACTTATGACTGAAAAATATGAGATTAAAGTAGTCCGTATTGTTTTAATTTTTTACGAAGCGTGCCGCGATTCAAACCTAAGAGAGTCGATGCTTTAGTTTGATTGTTGCGTGTATATTTCAATACTTGTTCCAGAAGAGGGGCTTCAACTTCAGTTAGAACCAGTTGGTACACATCTGTCACGGGTGCACCATCGAGTTGTGCAAAATAATTGCTTAGCGTGGATTCAACGCAATCCCGAAGGGTTGATGCATTTTCAATCACAGTCGGGTCGGTTGCGGTTTGTTCATGTGAGGGGCTTTCGATTAGTACTTCAGTGCTCATGCGGCATATTCCTCTTTCTTTAGTTGTAGGTATTTTTGTTTGTCGAATTCTATTTTTATTGCTGAGATCTGTGCCTCTGGGTTATCAATTCGATTAAATTCTTTAATGAAATCTGCATGGCTGGCATTTGCTTTGAGATACCAGCCAATATGTTTTCTTGCTATTCTGTGCCCCATTTTGTCGCCATAAAAAGCGTGCAAATTCTGAAGATGAGAAAGGATGATTGTTTCAATGTCAGATAAGGCTTTTGGTGGTCTTCTTTTTCCATGTTCGAGAAAGTATTGAATATCGTCAAATATCCAGGGTGCACCTTGGGCGGCGCGGCCAATCAGCAAGCCATCTGCTTGCGTGTAATTAAGAACTTCCAAGGCTTTTTCAGGTGAATCTATATCCCCATTTGCAAAAACCGGAATGGATAAGTGCTGTTTTACATGGGCTATGGTGTTGTACTCAGCATCACCCTTATAGGCGCATGAGCGGGTTCGGCCATGAATTGCTAAGGCTTGAATACCAGATGCTTCAGCCATTTTTGCAATGCTTAAGGCATTTTTATTCTCGGTATCCCAACCGGTTCTGATTTTTAACGTCACGGGGATATCGACAGCTGAAACGACCGCTTCGAGTATCGCTTGTACCAGCTTTTCATCTTTCATTAGGGCCGATCCCGCTGCTTTATTGCATACTTTTTTGGCAGGACAGCCCATATTAATATCGATAATCTGTGCACCCATATCTTGATTTAGCTTTGCGGCCGTTGCCAGCATGTCAGGGTCACCCCCCGCTATTTGCACAGAAATAGGTAAATCTTCGCCACGATGATCAAGGCGATGGACGGACTTTTGTGTTTTCCAAAAGCTTGGGTCAGCAATTACCATCTCAGAAACTGCCAGGGCCGCACCTTGTTCTCGACATAGCTGTCTAAACGGTCTGTCTGTAACGCCAGCCATTGGTGCGAGTATCAGTCTGTTTTTCAGCTGATAGGGACCAACTTTAAGCACGTTGTCTTTAAGTGCATAGTCTTTAAGAGCATGGTCTTTGAGCACGATGTATCTCACGCATAGTAAACAGCGACACCAAGCAAGTTCCGTTTAAAGTCTTGGCAATAATTAAAATGACGGCTTTCTTAAGGGGCGCTAATGATACTCTTTGAATTCAGGAGCGAAAAGCGAAAAAGGCAGTTTTTTTTGGTTATATTTTGCGCTGATTGGTTGACATTTGATCAGTCTATTGATCAATGGTTGAGTAGAAATTAATTTTGTAATTTACGGCTTCAGGGCCAGGATCAATAATTTCTAGGGTGATTTGAATGGGTTGTTCTGAAGGCATCCCGGGCCACTTGAGAATATTAGTATTAAGGTATTCAGATGGTTTAAATAGTCGTTGAGCAATAACTTGATTATTAATGTTCGAGAAAGACAAGTTTATATTAGGAAAAGGCTGTTCAAATACAGCATGATTGGTAATGATTGTTTCAATAATTAAGGCGTTAAATCTGGTCGGGTGGCTTCTAACGACAAGGTTTTTATTATCAATCTTAGAAATATCGTTGAGAATAGGGAGCTTGCATCCGAGCTGCTGGCATGCTAGTTCATATAATTCCGAAGCTTTAGGGTACTTCACCAGTTTTTCATAATGAAACCAGCTTGCTTGAGCTAGTAAAACAAGCAATAAACTTAAGTTGAGTAGGAATAACAAAGTCCCTACAAGCCATTTATTTTTTGGCGTCGGGTCTTGATCATATTCAAAGTTAAGTGAATTTAACTCTTTTTGAGAAAGATGATTGTGATCAATTGGTGAATCAGATGTTATCTGAGTAATTGGCTTTTCAGGTTCAGTTATTTCTGTGTCTTCACTTATTGAAAGACTGGGTTCAATTCTAGTATTTTCTTTTTCTTCGAGGTCGTCAAGAATGCTCGATGTCCAACTTTCATCGATGCTATCTTCTTCGGAATCAACTGGGGTATCATCTTTTAAAAACTGTGTCTTGAATTTATCGTTATCAGCTTTTTCAAGCTCAAGAAATGATGTGCTTAGCTCGTTGCCAAATTTTGTTGAGCCGGTATAGCCTTTTTCTTGCTTGTCTTCTTCAGGGTCATCGGCGAAAACAGATAATTCGTCGTCCTCTTGTGCTTGAGGTCTATCGAGTAGTTCATTTTCGAGATCAATGGTGTCATCGAAATCAAAAGCGAGATCATCGGGCTCAAGTAGAGATGCATCGATGTTTTCATGTGGGTCGTCAACATCTTGCTTTAAATTTTCTTGCGATGAAATCTGATAAGCAATTGCATCAAAGATATTGAGGCACGCGCCGCAACGAACTTTACCATTGGCAGCATTTAACTGTTCTTCTGACACTTTAAATGATGCTTTGCAGTGCGGGCACTGTGTAAGTTGTGAATGCGTCATGCCTAAGCTTTGATCCTTTAACGGCGAAGTTTAACTATTATCAATCTTTTTTGGTGCCGGTCAAGCGTGCCCAGCCATCCTCAATGACGACTTTATCCATAACAAAATGAGCTTCATAATGAGCACGAAGATCTTCAGCTTGCTCTTCTAATATACCTGATAGAACAATATATCCGCCTTGCTTGGTTAATGTGGCTAAACGGTCTCTTAATTCATACAAGGGTTGGGCCAGGATATTTGCAAGAAGTATATCTGCTTGTATTTTAGGGAGATCATTCGGCAAATAACAGGAAAGTTGTGAGCTTTGAAGTTTATTTCTAAGCAGGTTGTCATTGCTGGCTAGCAAGGCTTGAGGATCATTATCAACCCCAGCAACACTAGATGCTCCTAAGAGTAAAGCTGCAATACCTAATATGCCAGAGCCGCAGCCGTAATCTATGACAGATTTTCGGCTTAGTGTGTCGCCTTGACTGTCTAACCATTTTAAACAAAGAGCCGTCGTTGGGTGTGTGCCCGTTCCAAAAGCTAAGCCAGGATCGAGTAAAAGATTGACTGCTTTTGGGTCGGGGGCTTGTTGCCAACTCGGGCAAATCCACAGTCGAGATCCAAACTGCATGGGTTTGAAGTGCTCCATCCATGTTCGAGACCAATCTTGATTCTCCAATATTTCAACGCGGTATTCAGGAAGATTATCACTTGTTAAATGTTGGAATACATTGCTTGCAATCGAGTGTACCTGTTCCATATCTTCGTCAGCGGTGAATAAGCCTGTGATGATGGTAGCGTCCCATAAGGGCGTAGTGCCTAGTTCAGGCTCTAGCACAGGTTGATCTTTTGCATCTTCATAAGTGACTGAACAAGCACCCGCTGCCAGTAAACTTTCTTCCATCGCTTCGGCTTGTTTGGGTGATATAAATGCTTTTAACTGTATCCAGCTCATGCGTGATAATTACCTTAAGAGAAAATTCGTTATTTTTTAAATTGGCTATGAAATCAGTTTTTCTAAATAGTGAATATTAAACTCGATCGCTCTAAACCCAGGGTCCATAACTAATTGTCTATGCAAGGGAATATTTGACTGAATTCCATCGACAATCATTTCATCTAAGGCGTTTGCGGTTCTATTTAGTGCAGCATTCCTGTCTTCACTATGACAAATTAATTTTGCGATTAGCGAGTCATAATAAGGCGGAACTTGGTAGCCGTTATATAAGTGTGAATCAACTCTGACGCCTAGACCGCCGGGAGCATGGAATTGCGTCACAGTGCCTGGGCTCGGAATAAATGTTTTAGGGTTTTCGGCATTAATGCGACATTCAATAGCATGGCCTTTGAAAGTGACTTCTTTTTGAGATACAGATAAAGGTAGTCCGCTGGCAATTCTAATTTGTTCTTTAACAATATTAATGCCTGTGATCATCTCGGTAACTGGATGCTCAACTTGAACACGGGTATTCATTTCAATGAAGTAAAACTGCTCATCTTGATAAAGAAACTCGAAGGTGCCTGCGCCACGATAGCCTATATCTTTACAGGCTTTCACACAGGCATTGAATGTTGCTTGTCGAGCAGCTTCATTAATATTGGGTGCAGGTGCTTCTTCAATGACTTTTTGGTGTCTGCGCTGTAAAGAGCAATCTCTATCACCTAAATGTATCACATTGCCAAAATTATCAGCTAATACTTGGACTTCAACATGGCGTGGACGGTCCAGATATTTTTCAAGGTAAACGGTATCATCACCAAAAGCAGACTTAGCTTCTAACTGAGTCAGGTCTATAGAGCTGAGAAGGTCTGCTTCTTTATAAACTACCCGCATGCCTCGGCCACCGCCGCCGGATGCTGCTTTAATGATCACGGGGTAACCTATTTTTGTCGCAATTGCTCTGGTTCTGTCATGATTGTTGGTGATCGGGCCATCGGAACCTGGAACAGTTGGCACGCCGGCAGCAGTCATTGCTTTGATGGCGGAAACCTTGTTTCCCATCAAGCGAATGACGCTGGCAGGAGGGCCGATAAATATGAAGCCGCTTTTTTCTACCTGTTCAGCGAAGTCAGCATTTTCCGCTAAAAAGCCATAGCCTGGATGAATCGCTTGTGCGCCGGTGACTTCGGCAGCGCTGATAATCGCGGGTATATTTAAATAGCTTTCAGCAGGGCTGTTGTTGCCAATGCATACTGACTCATCCGCCAGGCGGACGTGCATTAAATCCCTGTCGATCTTGGAATGGACTGCCACAGAACTTATATCCATTTCTTTGCAAGCGCGTAAAATTCTGAGAGCGATTTCGCCTCTATTTGCAATTAAGACTTTTTTTAACATGGTTTGAATCCTGGCTTGTCTTAATTAGGCTATTGTGAAAAGAACTTGATCAAACTCAACCGGCTCGCCATCGTTAACGTCTATAGCTTGAATGACACCGCTGCGGTCAGCTTCTATTTGATTCATCATTTTCATTGCTTCAATGATACAAATAACATCGCCTTCTTTGACAGTTTGTCCTACTTCAACGAAAGGTGATGCATCCGGTGAAGGAGATCGATAAAAAGTACCGACCATCGGCGCGTTAATAGTGATGGCATTGTTTTGTTCAGGTGCGGCTGTTTGCTGAGGTGTTTCAGAGGCTTGCACATAATTAGCTTGGGGTGCAGAAGACACTACTGCCTGGCTTACAGCCTGTTGAGAGCGTCGACTAATACGAATGGTCTCTTCGCCTTCTTTTATTTCAATTTCTTCAACGTCTGATTCAGTGATCAGTTCAATCAGTTTTTTAATCTTGCGAATGTCCATGATTTTTCCTGTATTAAGATTTTAATAACTCGATCGCTTTAGTTAAGGCGAAGTCGTAACCGGCACTTCCTAGGCCGCAAATTACGCCTAACGCTATATCTGAAAAATAAGAGTGGTGACGAAATGTCTCCCGGCTATGAACGTTTGATAAATGTACTTCGATAAAAGGGATATCGACGGCCAGCAAGGCATCTCTCAATGCGATACTTGTATGGGTAAAAGCCGCTGGATTGATGATAATGAAGTCGGTTGCATTTTTGGCCTGATGAACACGGTCAATTAGAAGGTGTTCGGCATTGCTCTGAAAATAATCTAGCGAGATAGTTTGCTTCTCAGAAAGCTTCTGTAAGCGTTTGTTGATATCTTCTAGGGTTTCTGTGCCGTAAATGCTTGGCTCTCTTGTTCCAAGCATATTGAGGTTAGGGCCATGAAGAACAAGGATGTGTGGCATAAAAAAGTTCTCACAAAAGAGAGGATTGAGCAAAATTCTAAATGGGAGGAATTTTGCATGCAATACTACAATCTAAATATTGCAATATATCTACAATTTTGTGGCTAGTTTGCCCATGTTTGGTGCTATTTACAAGCAGGTTTCCTTACATGTCTATATTGTAACAACGTACTGTATTACGGCCATTTCGTTTCGCATCATAGAGCGCTTGGTCAGCTTTTTCACATAAGGATTGAGCGTTTTCATTCTGTGATAATGCTATTCCGCAGCTGAATGTGACATTGAATGTGCCATTACCCGCCGGTTGAGGAAGCTCAGCAAAGCGTTCTCTGATTTCATTTATGATAGTTTTTGCATCTCTTTCGGTGGTATTCGGTAAGACAATTGCGAATTCCTCACCGCCATAGCGACCAATATGGTCTGTCTTGCGCAGGCGTTGCTTTAAAAATAAAGATAAACTTTTTAGCACACGGTCACCTATTGGGTGGCCGTAGTTGTCATTGATTTTTTTAAAGAAGTCTATGTCCAGCATTGCAAAACAAACGGGCTTATTTCGTTCAGCTGCCTTGTTAATTTCAACCTCTAATAAATGTAAGGTATGCGTGTGATTATATAAGCCAGTTAGACTGTCTCTAATCATTAAAGCGATAAGAGAGCGAGCTCTTCGTCCTCTATTTTGTAAGGTTGCAATGAGATGTTTAGGATCAATGGGTTTGGTTAGGAAGTCATCGCCACCCAAACTCATCGCATGAAGCTGTTTGTTTAGATCATCCTCTGCTGATAAATAAATAATAGGTACGCTATGAAATTTATCTTGTTGACGGATAACCCGAGCTAATTCCATTCCCGTGCAGCCCGGCATGTACATGTCCATAATGATTATTTCGGGTTGAAACTTATCCAAAGCAACCAATACTTGCATAGGATCCGTTTCAACCTTGGGAATCATGCCGGTTTTAATGAGAATATTCTCTATGTATTTGGCTTGGGCTCTTGAGTCATCTACCACTAAAATTCGATACGGGTCTTGAACATTGGAATGTGAGTACTGTTCAATTTTTTCAATGAGCTGGCCAGGATCAATTGCCTGATAGAAGAATTCTTCTCCGCCATTTCTTGACGCCATTAGTCGGGTTTCAATATCATCTTTGTGTTCACTAACATATATGGTTGGAATGGTCGTTTCATTGTTTTCTTGAATTTCTCGAACGGCCTCGATTCCGCCAAAATCTTGTCCGCCAAAATCAACATCTGCCACGATAGTTTCGGGTTGATCTTGTGTAGACGCGTGAATAAAATCATCTACCGTCTCAAAGCTAAGCGACCTGAAGCCAAAAAATTCTAGTTGATTGATGATTCGGTTAGCGTATTCACTATTGTTTAAAGCTAAATAAATAGGCGGCCGAAGGAAGGTTCTAGGACTGCTTTGACCAATCGTCATGGTGGTGTGTTGGTCACTTTTTCTGAGAGTGCATTCGTTTAGTGATTGAATGGCTTTTTCTATGGTTTGATTTTGTTCATGGCTTAGCGTAGAAGGTTTATCTTTACTCTCTTGATTGCTGGTTAAGAAATCTTTTAATGCCTCACAAATCTTGAACGCAACATCTTCTTGTCGAGACATATTAAATCGAGACGCAAAGCGCAACAGTTTTTCGCTTGCATCAGCAAAATCGGTTGTTCTCTCAGCTTCTTGCCATTCACTTGCTTTACACTTTTGATAGAGGTCTAAGACAACGCGTGCTTGGGTCGTTACGCGTTTCGCGAAGAGTTGTTTTAATTTTTCACGCTTATTCTCGGGCGCCATTAATCTGTCCTGGTCAATCTTTTAATTATCTGTCATTTAAAGCCCGCAGATTCTGAATCTTTGAGCATTGGTTGGCAGTCTTGTCTTTGCAGGCGTTATAATCTTAGTACTAAATTTAGCATATATGCATAGATTGACAGGATTTTATCGTCAAAAAATGTCAGGCTTTGTAAGCTGTTCTATTATTAGGCAGATTTGAAAGTATTTTCAGGTTTGTCGTTAATCTAAGAGCATAGGCGCTATAGTTATATAAGTGACTGTCGATATCTTTATTTTTATGTCAGTTTTTATCTTCGCCTTCAAATTAAGGCGAGCAAAAATTTATTTTTCCACTTCAAATAGATAAATATATAGCATGATGAAACATCGAAACCGAACGCTTCAGCAAACTCTTCTAAGTTTTATCGGCTTACTGCTATTGATCTTACTTTCGATAAGCTTTGTGCTAAGTATCTTAATGGTGCGAGATAATTTGAATCAGCAGTTACGTTCTCATGCTCAGGATGCAGCGAACTCATTAGGGCTTTCTCTGTCAACGGTGGTCGATAATCCTGATGAAATCACCGCGGGTAGAATGATTGATGCATTATTTGATAGCGGTGAATATCAACAGATTGTGTTGTTTTCTGTCGATGGCAGCCCAATTGTGCTTAGGAAGAGAACACAATTACCATCAGGTGTGCCGCAATGGTTTAGCCATTTAATGGATTTACCTTCCCCCAAAAGAACGGCAGAGGTGATGTCAGGTTGGACTCAACTTGGAACCATCGTCGTAGAAAGCTACTCTGGCTTTGCCGAAGCAGAGCTTTGGCAATTATTGCAAGTTCAATTAAGTTGGTTTCTCGGTATGGCGCTACTGGGTTTGTTTGGCGTACATGTCTTATTAGACCGCTTGCTTATGCCCTTGAAGTTGATCGAGGTTCAAGCACGAGCAATGTCGGCAAAACAGTTTACGCAAAGGGCGCCTGTACCTAAAACCAGAGAGCTTGCAGGTGTTGCCCAAGCGATGAATGACATGGCCAATCAGTTGGGTGTGGTGTTTAGCGAACAGTTGAGTTTAATTGAAAACCTGCGTTCAAAGTCATTTGTTGATGAGTTAACGGGCTTAGGGAATAGGGAAGGCTTCGATGCCCGCTTGAAGACCGAGCTGGATTCTCTGCAGCACACTGCTCAAGGTAGTTTAATTTTATTGCAGGTCAATCACTTATCATTAATAAATGACTCAAAAGGTCGTGCAGAGGGTGATAAATTTCTGGTGAATATTTCAAACTTGATCAAGAATTTGCTGGTGACTCATCAAGGCGCTTTTGCGGCAAGACGAAACGCGGCAGATTTTAGTGTCTTTCTGCCTCTGGTGATGTCAGCAGAAATTGATGTAATGGTTGAGGGCTTAATGAATGAAATTAATTCTTTATCCGAAATTAAGCAGTTGCTCAGAGATGACTGTTTTCATTTAGGTGTGGCCTGTGTCCAGCAAGGTGATACTTCGAGTATTTTGTTATCCAAAGCTGATATGGCACTTAGACAAGCTCAAGGTAAGAAGGTGTCAGGCTGGCAGCGATATGCTTACATTGAGTCCTTGGATATGAATGATGAAGTCCGTGAGGCGAATGAATGGCGCAGTATTTTACAAGAAGTTTTAGCTGCGAGAAGTTTGAAGCTGCATACCCAGAAAGTATTCGATAGGAATAATAAGCTTTATTACTATCAAGTTTTATCTCGAATCGAGGTGAATGATGCCCTTATCGTGGCGAGTTTGTTTCTTCCGATGGCGGAGCGTTTCCAGTTAATGGTGCCCATCGATCAGCTTGTGATGGAAAAAGTATTTGCTGCTTTTGCTAATGGGAGCTTAAATGTTGTCGATGATAAGGTGTCAGTTGATCCGGTTTTTTATTGTGTCACCTTGTCCGAAAGTGCCCTCCAGGATGTGCGTTTTATGGCTTGGTTAGATGGGCAGATGACAGAGTCCCCTCATGTAGCTTCAAATCTCATGATAGAGGTGAGTGAGCATGTCGTGAATTATAATGAGCCTGCTTTGCAAGCCTTGAGTCAACTTGCTAAAAAACATAGCTTCAAGATTTCAATTGAACGCTTTGGTGTGAGCACGGCTTCGTTTGCTTATTTGCAAAGAATTCCAATTGATGTCTTAAAAGTAGATCATAGCTTTATCAGGTCTATTCACAATAACCAAGTGAACCAGTTCTTTCTGCGTTCGGCCATTCAGCTGGCTCATGGTCAGTCTACAAAAATGATTGCTGTGGGTGTAGAGACAGTTGAAGAATGGGATGCCTTAATGATGATCGGTTTAGATGGCGCAATGGGGTATTATTTAGAAAGACCGAAAGCAAATGCGGTATTTGATTCTTAAAAATCTATAAAATAGGAAAAGCGTGTGGCAGGAAAACTGGCTGATTTTATTCGACATCGGAAAGAAGATTTTCAAGATTACTTAGGAGGAGGTCTAGTGGCCCGTATAGCAGGAATTGTAGTAGGAATATATTTTCTGGCAGCTTTAGCATTAGGTTGGTATTGGAGTAGTGAGCCTGAATTGCTAGATGTTAATCAGTATGCAGAACAAAAAGCTCAAGAGTTAGGTCGAGAGAGAGTCACGGGATTCACCACCAGTGAAACCTTGATCATGCTCATGGAAACCTTGCTGGATAAAAAAGGTGGTTATATAAGTAATGATATATTTCCGCCAGGTTTATGGTTGGATAATATCACTAGCTGGGAATTTGGTGTGTTGGTGCAAGTGCGAGATTTAGCTAGAGTGTTCCGCAAAGAGCTAAGTCGCTCACAAAGTCAGTCAGTAGAAGATAAGGACCTGACGATTGCTGAACCTCAATTTCATTTTGATAACAATAGTTGGGCTTTGCCTGCGAGTGAATCAGAGTATCGCAGAGGTGTAAAAGCTATGAAAAGCTACTTGCTTAGACTCTCTGATAAAACTAAAAATGATGCACAATTTTATGCTCGTGCAGATAATTTACGAGCGTGGTTATCTGAAGTGGAAAACCGTTTAGGCAGTTTATCACGTCGCTTGAGCGAGAGCGTGGGTCGTCAACAATTGGACTTGGGTTTGGCTGGTGATACCAATGCTCAACAATCAACCGCGACATTATCCATAGAAGAGCGCAAGACCCCATGGCTAGAAGTTGATAACGTTTTTTATGAAGCAAGAGGTACGGCTTGGGCTTTGGTGCATATATTAAAGGCTGTAGAGCATGACTTTCGAGGTGTGCTAGATAATAAAAATGCCTTAGTCAGTCTACAGCAAATCATTATCGAACTTGAAGCGACGCAAGATGCCGTATGGAGCCCTGTTGTTTTGAACGGAAGTGGTTTTGGGTTTTTAGCGAATCACTCCTTGACCATGTCTTCGTATATCTCTAGAGCCAGCGCTGCAATTACCGATTTGAGAAGTCTGTTACAACAAGGTTAACTTTATCGTTAATGAGAATGAGTTGTTATCTTCTTGGGGCATAAAAAAAAGGGGTGTCGCTTTGAACAACGCCCCCCTTTTTTTCTTAATGCTTTCGTTATTTATTATAAGCTTCTACAGATTTAACAATTGAGGCACGTGCTGTTTCAGCATTTTTCCAGCCTTTTACTTTAACCCATTTACCTTTTTCTAGGTCTTTGTAGTTTTCAAAAAAGTGTTGAATTTGATCGCGCAGTAACTGTGGAATATCTTCTACGTCTTGGATGTCGCCATATTGTGTTGATAGCTTCTCGTGAGGCACGGCAACAAGTTTCTCATCACCGCCCGCTTCATCGTCCATATCCAGCATGCCAACCGCACGACAACGGATGATTGAGCCTGGGATAACAGGGTATGGGGTGATAACAAGCACGTCTAAAGGGTCACCATCATCTGCTAGGGTATTTGGGATAAAACCATAGTTCGCTGGATAAAACATCGGCGTAGACATGAAACGGTCAACCATTACAGCACCCATGTCTTTATCAATTTCATACTTAACCGGGCTGCTTTGCGCAGGAATTTCAATAGCTACATAAATATCGTTTGGAATATCTTTACCTGCAGGGATTTTGTCAAAATTCATCAGTCGTTTCCTTTGTCTGTCTTAAAGAGTGAGCCTTAAAATAAGCGTATGGCGCAAAAATAAAAGTGGGGATTATAGGGCTTCGAGCACCTCAACGCCAGACGCTGACCCAACAAACAATAAGTCCGCAGGCCGAATGGCAAACAGGCCGTTAGTGACAACGCCCGTAATGTTGTTAATTTTCTCTTCTAATTCTTTAGGATTCAGGATTTTCATATTGAATACATCAAGAATTTGATTTCCGTTATCGGTTACGAAGCCTTCACGATATACCGGGTCGCCGCCTAGTTTTACTAATTCTCTACCCACATAGCTTCTTGCCATGGGGATAACTTCCACAGGTAGTGGGAAGGCACCCAGAAGGTCAACTTTTTTGGAGACATCGACAATGCAGAGGAATTTTTTAGCGACAGCAGCAACAATTTTTTCGCGCGTTAACGCGCCGCCGCCGCCTTTGATTAGTTGTAGGTGGGCGTTTGTTTCATCAGCGCCATCAATGTAAAATTCCATTTCATCAATCGTGCCTAATTCGTACACAGGAATGCCGTGTGACTTGAGTCGAGCAGCCGTTGCTTCTGAACTGGCTACTGCGCCATTAAATTGATGTTTGATTTCAGCCAAGTGATCAATGAAAAAATTAGCGGTTGATCCGGTTCCAATACCAATAATACTATCGTTATCCAATTTGGGTTGGATATACTCTAGCGCTGTTTTTGCGACTGCACTTTTTAATTGGTCCTGGTTCATGTTTGCTCCGGTTCGGTTCTTAGAAAAGTGACCGTATTATAGGCTTCTGGATTGTGTGAGAAAAGTTATTTACCGACAAGACTCAGCTAATTAATAAACAGTTTGAGTGTCAGTCATTTATCCGTCTTTAAATTCAAGGCAACTTTAAAAAGAGAAAGTTTATGTCGATTAGCCGCTATATAAAGAAAATCCTTGATGCACGGGTTTATGATGTTGCTGTTGAGTCACCGATTACCCATGCGGCTTTGTTATCTAAGCGCTTTGATAATAATATTTATTTAAAACGTGAAGACTTACAGCCTGTTTTTTCATTCAAGTTACGCGGTGCCTATAACCGAGCAAGACAGCTCACTCCAGAAGAACGTCAAAAGGGTGTGATTGCAGCCTCAGCGGGTAATCATGCTCAGGGCTTGGCTCTTGCTGCTCAAAAGCTGGGCATAAAAGCCACCATCGTGATGCCCACTACAACGCCTGAAATTAAAGTGAACTCTGTTAGAGAGAAAGGCGCAACCGTCATATTGTTTGGTGATGCCTTCGATGAAGCTTCTGCCTATGCGCATAAGTTAGTGAAAGAAAAAGGCTTGGTCTATATCCCACCCTATGATGATGAGGATGTTATTGCAGGGCAGGGAACGGTGGCCCTGGAAATGCTTATGCAGTTTACCTCGCCAATTAATGCGGTTTTTATTCCAGTTGGCGGTGGTGGTCTGATTGCGGGTATGGCGGCCTATATCAAATTTGTTCGCCCTGAAATTAAAGTCATTGGTGTCGAACCTGAAGATGCGGCGTGTTTAAAAGCAGCATTGGAAGCGGATGAACGGGTAATTCTCAAGGACGTCGGTATTTTTGCTGAAGGTGTTGCCGTGAAACAAATAGGTAAATTACCTTTTGAAGTGGCCAGAACCTGTGTTGATGAAGTCATTACTGTTACTACCGATGAAATTTGTGCCGGCATCAAGGATATTTTTGATGATACCCGCTCGATTGCCGAGCCCGCTGGTGCTGTGGGTATCGCCGGCCTCAAAAAATATGTCGAACGTGAAAATATACAAGGTGCGAATTTAATGACCGTGGTTAGTGGTGCCAATGTGAACTTTGATCGTTTACGCTATATTTCTGAGCGAACCGAAATAGGTGAGAAAAGAGAAGCAATCTTGGCGGTTACCTTGCCAGAAAAACCCGGAAGTTATCAGAGATTTATTCATTCGCTGCAAAATCGAAACGTCACTGAATTTAACTATCGTTATGCTGAAGGTTGCGATGCTCAAATATTTGTCGGTTTGCAAATTCCTTATGGTGGAGAAGGGCGATCCCAATTATTGGAAGAAATAAGGACATTGGGGTATCCCGTTGTTGATCTAACTGATAACGAAATTGCAAAAATCCATATCCGCCATATGGTAGGTGGTCGAGCCGTCGGTGTTGGCAATGAGCAGGTATATCGCTTTGAGTTTCCTGAGCGACCCGGGGCCTTGATGTCTTTCCTTAACTCACTGGGAACAAAGTGGAATATTTCCATGTTCCATTACCGGAATCATGGCGCTGCGTATAGTCGTGTGTTGATGGGCGTGCAGGTTGAACCGGAAGATAAACCAGACTTTGTGAAAATGTTAGATAAGGTCGGTTTTCGGTATTGGGATGAGACCGATAATGAAGCTTACCGTTTATTTCTTCGTGGAAACTAAGGTTTGACGATTTATTGGCTTTATAAATAGTTTTTAGAGCAAAAACATTGACTTGTTGCTAATAATTAATTTCTTTTTTGGAAAGCTGTGCTATTTTTCTGATAAGTAAGATTTTTCTTTTTTTGATAGCAATAATAATTTATGTTTTTGAGGTTAATATGAAACGAAAGCCGGACGCGATGATTGCATTGATCGCGCTTTTTTTTATCGGTTTAGTTGTAAGTGGTTTTTCTTCCATGACAGTTGGTTCAAATCGTCCTTCAATAGAAGCTGCGGCTTTGCATTATGAGGATAAAGAACGAACAGCAAGTCGATAGTTGACCCTGTTTAGGGGTCAACTCTCACTATAAATTGATAAAAATGTTGATCAGTCAATACGCCATTCAAGGGTATATCCCATTTCTCTAAAGGCAGGGCTTCCTGCTTTTGAAATTCATGTGCAACACCGATTAACTTTGGCTTGCTATATTTTGATGTCGCTTTATATGCAAAGCTTCGGTCGTAAAAACCTCCGCCCATTCCCATTCTGTTGCCAGCTTTATCAAAAGCCACCAAAGGCATGAGCGTTAAAGAAAGGAATTTATTCGATAGACGCTTCGAAAGCCTAAAGTCAGGCTCGAATATGCCAAATTTATTCTTAACGAATTTGGTATCTGATGTGATCCGGCAAAAACATAAGCTATTCTGGAAAATAGGGTGTATGACAGGTAAATAGGCCTGTTTTTTTTGCTTCCAGAGTTGCTTGATTAATTTGTGAGGGTTTAATTCGCCATCATTTCCAAGATACAAGGCAATGTGTCTATGCCTTAAAAGAAGTTTGCTTTGCGTGATTTGTTTGATCAAATTGTCAGTTGCTTGTTTTTGTTGCAGTTGACTTAGAGATTGCCTGAGCTTCCTAACTTTCACTCTGAGCTTTTTTTTCTCGGTTTGCGTCGCTGTGAGCCGTTCTTTGGAAGTTGGAGAGAGGGAGTTTGAGCTTAGAATTGCCATAGCAGGATATGAAACCGAGTTCGGTTAATTGGTGTGCCCGGAAATGCCGCTGCCTGATAAGGCCTTGAACCCGAAAGTTCAAGGGGGTTGTCACCTAGAGTAAATTAGGCTTTCCCATCTGGTAAACCAGGGGACTTGCACACATTACACGAAATGACTACCTAAGTGGTATTATCGGCTCGAGGACATATCTAGCTAGCTAGCATTCCAGAACACAGCGTCATCATATAAAAAAATCAGATAAATAACAGTGCTTTTTACGAAAAAAAACAAAACGAAATTTTGTGCATTAGTTTTCACAAATTCGCTTTATTGAGAATCTTATCCATGCGTGCTTCTAGCGAACTTAAAGCAGACTGATCACTAGACAGACCTTTGCTGCTTTCTAATAATTCATAAGTGATATTTAATGCTGCCATGACCGCTATACGTTCCGTACCTAATACTTTTCCGGAAGAACGAATGTCTCGCATTTTTAAATCTAAATGGCCTGCCGCAGCGGTAAGAGCATCTTTTTTGTCATCTGGGCAGCTAACGAGATAATCTTTTTCAAGAATTTTGACCTTAAGCGTGTTGATATCAGACATTACTCTTGCTCCATCGCTTTTAAGCGAACAATCATGGATTCGATTTTTGTTTTCGCTAAGTCATTTTTTTGCAGCAGTTTGGTTCGTTCAGATAACCATTCATTCTGGAGCGCTTTAAGAGAATTGTTGTCGGCTTCTAGTTTTTGACAATAAGCTAGAAGCTGTTCAACTTTAGCTGAAAAGGATTTAATCTGTGACGCTTCCATTGTTATACCTTGGTATTCAAAAATTGAGAATGACGAAAGCACTAACTATAAGCGGCGCTAGCGTAGTGGTCAACTCGCTTTCGCATTCCTGGCTCAGCTCTCGTATAATTCTGTAAAATTCATTTGATAGGTTAAGTATATGAAAGACACTGATAGCATTTCTGAAGAATTCGAAGACGAAATGCAAGATAGCCAATTTGACTGGTTAGCCAATATATACAACAGTCATGGGGCAATAAATCACCCGAGTGAACTTCACGGGCTTATGGTTGGTGAAATTGTAGGGAGCTTAAAGCGTACAGCTACTGACTGGTTAAATCAGGTGCTTGAACATATGGGTGTCGAGTCGCTTGATAACGAGAGACATGCCAATGTCACTGAAGATTTGCTGGGCTTCTATGCTCATACCCTAGAGGGAATTGATAAAGATTCTAGTAGCTTTGTTCTTTTGCTACCGGATGATGACTACGCTTTGTCGGAAAGAGTTGAGTCGCTGGTTGTTTGGGTAAGGGGGTTCTTGGAAGGCATTGCAATATCTGCCAGTGATCGCTTACAAAAAATGGACAGTGAACTCCAGGAAATCCTCACAGATTTTGTTGAAATATGCCAAATTGATGCTCGTGTTGATGAGGATGAATCAGGCGAAAAAGAATTTTTTGAGATTAGTGAATATATTCGCATTGGTGTCTTAAACTTATACGCAGAGTTAAATGAGCCTGTTGTGGAGAGTTCTGCGACATCGGAGCATGACTCAAACATAGATAGACAAATACAGAATCCCAGAACGTTGCATTAAATGGGCTGTTAATATGGCCTGCTTAAAATGCTCAGTGCTCAATCACTTTATTTTGCTGGCTGGTAAGAGATAAAAAGATGAATAAAAAAGAATTCGCGAAACGCAGGCGTTATTTAGCAGAGCAAATGGGTGTCAATACCATTGCCATATTACCTTCTTCGACGATTAAGTCGCGAAATCGTGATGTAGATTACCCATTTCGCCAGGATAGTGATTTTTATTATTTAACAGGCTTTAACGAGCCAGATGCTGTATTGGTAGTGATTCCCGGTAGAGCGCATGGTGAGTCTATTCTGTTTTGTCGTGAGCGAGATCCGACAAAAGAAATGTGGGATGGCTATATCATGGGGCCTGATAGAGTCAGTGATCTTACGGGAATTGATGATGCTTTCCCTATCTCGGATATTGATGACATTTTACCGGGCATGATAGAAGGCACAGATAAAGTATTTTATTCCATGGGACTGGATGCTCCATTTGATGCCAAAGTAATGGAATGGATTAATATTATCCGCAGCAAAATTCGAAGTGGTGCGCATCCGCCTGGCGAGTTTGTGGCCTTGGAGCATGCTCTGCATGAACTACGTTTATTTAAAAGTGCAGCAGAAGTTAAGGTAATGGCAGAAGCTGCTGAAATTTCAGCTAAAGCACATATGGAAGCCATGAGAATTTGTAAACCCGGATTATCGGAATATCACCTGGAATCTACTATTTTGCACACTTTCGCCAACCATGGGGCGCGTTTTACTGCTTATCCCTCTATCGTGGGCGGGGGCGAAAACGGCTGTATTCTTCATTACATTGAAAACAAGGACAAATTAAAAGCGGGCGATTTAGTCTTGATAGATGCAGGTTGTGAGCTAGATTGCTATGCCTCTGACATTACGCGTACATTTCCGGTATCGGGAGAGTTTTCGTTAGAGCAGCGCTCCTTATATCAAATTGTGTTAGATGCGCAATATGCTGCAATTGATGCAGTGAAACCCGGAAACCATTGGAACCATCCTCATGAAGCCGCAGTTCGGGTAATCACTCAAGGACTCATTCAATTAGGTTTAATTGATGCCGAGCTGGAAGAGGCCATAAAAAAAGAGTTGTATAAACCTTTTTACATGCACAGAACGGGACACTGGCTAGGATTAGATGTTCATGATGTGGGTGAATATAAAGTGGCTGGTGAATGGCGTTTATTAGAGCCTGGTATGGTCATGACGGTTGAGCCGGGTATCTATGTTTCGCCGTCAAATAAAGATGTCGCAAAAAAATGGCGTGGTATTGGTATCCGCATTGAAGATGATGTGTTGGTGACGAAAAGCGGCTGTCGAGTGCTGACGGAAAACGTGCCAAAAGAAATACATGAGATTGAAGCTTTGATGGCTGGAGATGAATAGAGCATGCTAGCCAACTTGCAAGAACTGAGAGAGGGAAGTCAGGTCGATGTTGCGATAGTTGGCGCAGGCATGGTGGGTGCAAGTGCAGCCATTGGTTTAAGGCAATTAGGTTTAAATGTTTTGCTTATTGATGCATTTGGTTTTACCTATGCCGTTCCTGATTTCACGCCAAGTTATGATGCGCGCTCAACTGCGCTATCATGGGGAACGCGAGATATTCTTATCGAATTGGGTGTTTGGGAGGAGGTCGAGAAAAAGTCCTGTCAGATTACTGAAGTTCATGTCTCCGAAAAAGGACGTTTCGGAACAACCCGCATCAAAGCACAAGACTATAATCAAAGTGCCGTGGGTCATGTTGTTCCCAATCAATGGTTAGGTCGCTGCCTGCTTTCGCGGGTTGATGACTTGGCTATTCCTATCTATGCCTCTGCTGAAGTTGAAGAAATTCAGCAAGGCTCACCGAATAAGTTAGTCATTACTTCAGTCGATGAGTCAAAGCCGGCTATTAAGCGAACAATAGAAGCACGATTATTAATTATTGCAGACGGTACGGACTCAAAAACGGCGAAAAAGTTAGGTATAGAAACCGAAATACAACATTATGCACAGCATGCGATTATCGCCAATGTGACGACAGAATTGCCCAATCATGGTCTAGCGTTTGAACGTTTTACCACAAAAGGGCCGTTAGCTATGTTGCCGCTTGCAGATTACCAGTGTGCGGTGGTCTGGACACATGATCAATCTGAGGTTTCTCATTATCTTGAAATGGATGACGATGAATTTTGTCGCGCGATTGAAGAAAGTTTTAGCGAACGCTTGGGGGAAATAGAAAAGTGTGGCGAAAGACTTAGTTACCCTTTAAAGCTTATTCAGGCAAAAGAGCAGTGTCGTTCAGGCGTGTTATTGTTAGGCAATGCTGCACATAGTTTGCACCCAGTAGCAGGTCAGGGTTTTAATTTAGCTATCAGAGGCGTGGCGGCGGCTATTGAAAATATTGCGTTATGCCAAGAGCAAAAAACGGCCTTTGAATCCTTAGAAAATTTGGCTCAACTTTGCACTAAGCGACTCGATGACCAAGTAAAAACGATTGCTTTGAGTGATCAGTTAGTCAAAGTGTTTGGCAGTTCTTCAAAATTATTGAGCGTTGCTAGAGAGCTTGGTTTAATCGGTTTAGATAATGCGCCTATCTTGAAGTCATTGTTTGCTTCCCAAGCAATGGGGTTAGCGGGTAGAAAATCTAATCTTCGTTCTGGTGTATAAATCTATCCGTTCATCTATAACGCTTTGGGTAACTAACAGGTATGACACACAATTTGGTTAATGTAGATATCGCTGTAGTGGGCGCTGGCCTAGTGGGCGCAGCTTTAGCGGCTGCTTTGAAAAATTCAGGCTTGAATGTAACTCTAATTGATAATCAGATTGCAGAAAGTTTGAAAAAAAATATATCGGCGGCGTCATCAGTCAATGAGTTTGAACCGAGGGTCAGTGCTTTGACTGTCTCATCACAAAATTTGCTTAAGGCGGTTGGTGCCTGGCAAAAAATTAATCCTAAACAAATTCAAGCCTACCAAAAGATGAAAGTGTGGGATGAATTAGGCACTGCTAATATTGAGTTTGATTCAGTAGAGCTGTATCAAGATTCCTTGGGTTGTATCATAGAAAACCAGCTTATTGTGTCCGCTTTGCATTCCATATTAGCGGATCAAACAAACCTCCAATGCTTCCTGGGAAGTAAATTAAAATCGATACAAACAGTTGAAGGCGATGCACAGCAGCACCTTCTTACTTTGGAGAATAATCAGCAAATTCAGTGTAAATTAATCGTCGCAGCCGATGGTGCCAATTCTAAAGTACGTCAGTGGGCTTCGATGCCAACACGCGAATGGGATTATCAGCATGAAGCCATTGTCGCGACCATCAAAACGACTCAAAAACATCAGAAAACAGCATGGCAACGCTTTAGTGAATCTGGCCCTCTAGCATTTCTACCCCTGGCCGATGCGAATAATACACAGCAGTTTTGTTCAATTGTCTGGTCGCAAGAAACATCCCGAGCAAAAGCCTTGATGGCCTTGCCCGAAGGTGAATTTTTAATGGCGCTGGAAGCAGCTATTGAATTTAATTTAGGGAGCTTAGAAGCGGTTTCTACTCGTTACTCTATTCCTCTCAGGCAGCGACATGCCAAAACCTATGTGAAGCCAGGAATCGTCTTATTGGGGGATGCGGCACATACGATACACCCTCTTGCCGGGCAAGGTGTGAACCTTGGCTTCAAAGATGTAAAAACCTTAGCCGATATTTTATTAGATGCAGATAAGCAAGGTCTTGAAGTAAACAATTTGGTTTTGCTCAAGCGTTATCAGAGGCAAAGGCAAGGCGATAATTTATTAATGATGGGCGCAATGGAGGGCTTTAAGCGTTTATTCGAACAACCTGATCCAATAGTAAGATGGTTACGTAATACCGGTATGAATTGGGTTAACAAGCAGAGTTTTTTGAAAAACCAAATTGCCAAGCATGCTATGGGCCTGTCGTCATAACTTAATATGAGAAAGCCCTCGGGAAATTATTCTGTGATTCATAGCTAATAAATACTGTTAAGCTGAGAATTGTTGCTATCTCTTTGAAACAAGCTATTTTCAAGAGTAGAGAATTACGATTATGAAAATAAGATTCCTGCTATGTTTTCAGTTTCTCGGGGGCCTGAGACTCGTTCTGGGTGAGTAATAGAATCTAATGAATAAGCTCTTTATGCTAAAAAATCAGTATGGACCATGTTCAGGGTGAGTATCAACTTATCAAGGCTTCGTAATAAAAATATTAAGATGCCACTGAGCTGGCTAATTTTAGTGAGCTGGCTATTGCTGGTAGGTTTGGTCATGTGGGTTAAATTTAATGAGCCATATAGAAACTTTATAGAAACTAGAATGCCCAAGTTTTCAGACAATAAGATTATTGATGACGTCGATGGTTTAACAGTATTGCACTTCATTGACAAAAAATGTCCTTGTACACGTTTTAGCGAAAAGCATATAGAAACACTGGAGCAAGAATTAAAAGCCGCGAATCATGTCCGAATACAAGCGACTGAATTACCGGATTTTGATCCAGCTATTTTTAATGACTGGGTAATTAGTAGTCCGTCTGTTGCAGTGATAAATACATCCGGTGAGCTAGCATATTACGGACCTTATACGGATGCATTACTTTGTAATCAAGGCCGCGATATTGTCAAGCAGGTAATTGAAAACCTGGAAGAAACTAATGATTATTATTGGTTTAATGTCTTGGGATATGGTTGCTTTTGTGAGTGGCCTGAGTGGAAGACTCAAAAAATATAATTTATTAAGAGGGTGAGAGGAATGGCAGAAAATATAGCACTAACTCAACACTTCAAGAAGTCCGACGGTATTATGTTAATTCTTCATCTAGGACTGTTTCTAGTCAGTTTACTGTTAGCGTCGATGAATACAACATGGTTTGAAGCGATTGTAATAGGTGGAGGTACCGTTATAGCTGTTGCTGCACTATATTATCTGGCCGCCGGCGAATTGGTTTGCCGCTTAGCCATGGGTGCGGGCTTTATGGTGATGACTTCTCTGCATATTCAACAATCTCATGGCATGATTGAGTTTCATTTTGGGGTATTTCTGTTATTGGCATTGTTATTATATTATCGAGATTGGGTGCCTATCATCGCTGCAGCAGGCACTATTGCGGTCCATCATTTTGGATTTTACTACTTACAAACTCAAGGAAGTAATATTTGGGTTTTACCTAGTGCTAATGAGGGGTGGTGGATTATCATCTTACATGCTGTCTATGTAATAGTTGAGACAGGCATATTATTGTGGATGGCGAATGACCTAAGAAAAGAGTTTTCGGCATCGAGTGAACTAGCGGCCGCTACACAGCAAATAGTCGGTGGCTCACAAATCGATTTGACCGTGCGTACCTCGGGAAATACAGAGCTATTATCGCGTTTTGATTCTTATACCACGATAGTGTCCACACTGGTTCAAGAAGTTGCAAACAATACAAGCCTGCTTTTTGGAACGAGTAAAGAGTTAGTGACCGTTACGAAAATCATACAAGAGCAATCTCACTCTCAGCATGAACAGACCGATATGATTGCTTCCGCTGTTGAAGAAATGACGGCGTCTGCTAAAGAAGTATCGTCTAATGCGGAGGATGCAGCTAATTCTGCAAATGAAGCCGCTAGAAATGCACAGGCTTGTAAAGAATCTAGCTCTGAAACAGAACGCAGTATTCGTTCTCTTGAACAGCAAATTAAAAGTGCTTCAGACACCATCTTATCACTCGATCATGAAACGGCTAAAATTGGTAGCTTATTAGATGTAATCAGGGGGATAGCCGAGCAAACCAACTTATTAGCTTTAAATGCGGCTATTGAGGCAGCAAGAGCCGGTGAGCAAGGTCGTGGTTTCGCGGTTGTTGCCGATGAAGTACGTTCACTTGCACAGCGAACCCAACAGTCAACGGAAGAGATTGATAAGATGATTGGTACTCTGCAAGAAGGCAGCGGCTCTGCTGTCGAAGCGATGACCGCCAGTAATGAGCTTGTTATTAATTGTGTAAACAATACGCACAACAATCTTGAATTGATGGAACAGGTGTCTCAAGCAATTTCTAGCATAAACGGGATGAACCAATTAATTGCTTCATCTGCTCAGGAACAGAGTTTGGTGACACTTGAGATTAGTGAGAACCTAAGTTCGATTGTAAGCTCAGGTAAAACGATGAATGACCAGATTTCTCAGGCTAATTTAGCTGCCAGTAAACTTGATGAACTGGCTACTCAATTGAATATTTTACGTCAACGCTTTAAATAAGTATCTTCTAAAAAACAACCCCAAGTACTTAAATATGAGCTTTGGGTTTATGTGAAAAGCTTAAAAGCTAGTTCCGAATTTATCAAATATTCTAAGTTTGAAACAACCTTCCGAGTAGTACGGGTACCGCGGTTTCGACACGTAAAATTCTGGCGCCCAAATGCACCGTTTCGAAACCGACTTCTTCTAGTTTGCCTACTTCATAAGGTGTAAATCCGCCCTCGGGACCAATGATTAAAGTGGTCTGCTGTTGAATATCAGCAGGGCAAGCTTTATCTGAAATTGGGTGAGCAAGTAGTTTTAAGCTACCTTCACTGATCGAGCCTAATTCATCTTCGACAAAGGGTTTAAAGAGTTTACGCAAGTGAATTCTTGGCATCAGCGTATCTTTAGCTTGCTCTAAACCTAGAGTGCAATTTTCTAATATCTTTTCATCGCACAGCCAAGGCGTTTGCCAGAAGCTTTTTTCGACCTTCCATGAATTGATAAAATACAATTCTTTCACGCCCATAGTGGTGGCGGTTTGAATAATTCGTTTGAGCATTTTGGGGCGAGGCAAGCCAATAATGAGCGTTAATGGTAATGCTTTTGGTGGCTCGGATAGCCAGTTTATGTCGAGGCGTACATGTTTCTCATCAAGCTCAATAATGCTTGCTAAACCGACTTTTTGATTGACTAAGCCAACTGTTAAGGTGCTGCCTATTTGCACATTTAAGGTTTCATGAATATGCTGCACCTGCCTTCCAGACACTTCAGCTAGGTGCTCGCCGAGCATATTTTCTGCCTGCAGTAACAGTAGATTCATTAATTGATATTCCCTTAAAGCATTTAATCAGCCGTATTTTCTGATTGTCTTACCGACTTTTTCAACATACTGGCGAAGATGATACCCATTTCAAAAAGTAGCCACATTGGAATGGCGAGAAGCAATTGGGATATGACATCAGGGGGCGTGAGTAGCATGCCAATAACAAAGCAACCTACCACAACATAAGGTCTTTTCTCACGAAGATTATCTGTGGTGGTAATGCCAGCGGCTACCAGCAATATGGTTGCTATGGGGATCTCAAAGGCTATGCCAAAAGCAAAGAATAGCTTGAGGACAAAGTCTAGATAGCTGCTAATGTCTGTCATGATCGCCACATCTTGTGGCCCGGCACTGGTAAAAAAGCCAAAGACTAAAGGGAAGACCACAAAGTAGGCAAAGGCCATGCCTAAGTAAAATAAAACGATGCTGGATAATAACAAGGGAATGGCAAGGCGCTTTTCTTTTTCATACAAAGCCGGCGCGATGAAGCTCCAAATTTGATAGAGCATGTAGGGCATGCCGATAAAGACGGAGGTCATTAGGGTGAGTTTAAAAGGGGTAAAAAATGGCGAGGCGACATCGGTCGCGATCATCGTGCTGCCTTCTGGCAGGAATACCCGAAGCGGTTCAGAAATAAGTGTATATAAATCGTTAGAAAAGTAGTAAAGACTTAAAAAAATTGCGATGACGCAGACGACGGATTTTAACAGTCGACCTCTAAGTTCGATCAAATGAGCGATAAGCGGTTGAGGCTGATCAGCTAAAGAGTCTTCTTGTTTGTTTTGATCAATCATATGCGTGTTATTTGTTTGTCGTATTAGCTGAAGATGAAGTCGTGAGAGACGATGATGTGTTAGATAATTCTGTTTGTGCTGGATCTATTGGCGTCTGTTTACTAAAAACTGTGTCAGGCTCTATTCTGGGGAGTGGTTCATATTCCCCGGAGTGAGGTTCTAATTCTTTGTCAGCAGTGTTCTCGGCATCTTGTTCGGCTTCTTTTAAGGCCCGAGAGACCGTTTCCTGAATTTGTTGAACATCTTTATTAATGTCGAGACTTTCACCCTGTTTTTTTAATTGGGCTTTGAGTTCTTCGATTTCAATTTCTTTATCAATCTCCTGAGTGAATTGACTGACCAGTCTGCGTGCTCGCCCGACCCACTTTCCAAGGGTTCTGGCCGCGACAGGCAAACGCTCAGGGCCTAATACGATCAAACCAATGATGCCTACTAAGACAAGCTCTAGAAAACCAATATCGAACATATTGTTTATACAACCAGACTAATCAAAAGCTGTTAATTTAAGGTTTGGTATTATCTTTGGTTTTTTGCTCTTCAACTTTATCAGCCTTACCTTCGATGATGTTGTCAGCCTTTTTTTCCATGATGTTTTGTTCAGCGGCTTTTTCTTCATCATCTTTCAATGCTTTTTTAAAGCCTTTAACCGCGCCGCCAATATCGCCACCCATATTGCGTAGTTTCTTGGTGCCAAAAATAAGTGCCACGATTAAGAGGATGATGAGTAATTGCATAGGACTAATGCCCATAATGTTCTCCAGAAATAACGTTATTTAGACCGCGAAGCTTTTTCTTCTAGGCCGGATAGGTTGAATCTTCGTTTTAGTTCATTAAGTATATCATCTGCATTTAAATCCAAATGCGACAGCATGACTAAACTGTGAAACCATAAATCTGCCGTTTCGTAGATTAGTTCCTTTTTGGTTTCTTCATCTTTTACATCCTTTGCCGCGAGGATGGTTTCGGTGCATTCTTCACCCAGTTTTTCTAAGATTTTATTCAAGCCTTTATGGTGTAAACTTGCAACATAAGAGCTATCTGGTTCGGCTTTTTTTCGCTGTTCTAATACTTCCGTCAATTCTTTTAAAACGCTAGACATGTTTTGTGCTCTTTATTTCTTTGTACGTAGGATAAAATATGCACCTAGTGCGATAGGAGCAACTGCTTGTAAGGATAGCTCAGATATCCAGTTAAGGCTTTCTGAGTGAGTCGCAATATAACCGATAGCCAGCAAAGATAAGCCAATCATATAATCTTTTGATTGTTTACGCTGCTGTTTTATTGCGTCTGTTAACACCAGTGACTGATTGTCCCGTTGATGAGAGTAATGGTCTAAGTGTTTTATTTGGTTCATGGCATCAAACAAGAGTTGAGGAACTTCAGGCGATTGTTCTAACCATTCGGGTAAATGCTGTTTAATGTTTTTCCAGATGCCTGGCGGCGCGACACGCTGTTTCATCCAGTTTTCTAAGTAGGGTGCAGCGGTATTCCATAGATCCAAGTCAGGGTATAACTGTCTCCCAAGTCCTTCAATATTGAGTAAGGTTTTTTGTAGAAGCACTAACTGGGGCTGGACCTCCATGTTAAAGCGACGTGCTGTTTGAAATAAACGCAATAAAAACTGCCCGAAGGAGATATCTTTTAGTGGGCGTTCGAAGATGGGTTCGCAAACCGTACGGATCGCCGATTCAAATTCTTCGACGCGGGTGTTTTCTGGAATCCAGCCTGATGAAATATGCAGTTCCGCGACCATTTTGTAATCACGCTTAAAAAAAGCGAGTAAATTTCGCGCGAGATAACTTTGATCGTCATGACTGAGAGTGCCGACAATGCCAAAATCGATCGCGATATACTGAGGTTGATGAGGCTTCTCAGCAGAGACAAAAATATTTCCCGGATGCATATCCGCATGGAAGAAACTATCACGAAATACCTGGGTGAAGAATATTTCGACACCACGCTCGGCGAGCGCTTTTAAGTTTACATTAGCCGCTTTTAACGCTTCGACATCGGCGACTGGGATACCATAAATTCGTTCCATCACCAAGACATGTTGGTTGGTGTAGTCCCAGAAAATTTCAGGGATATAGATTAGCTCTGAATCAAGAAAGTTACGGCGAATTTGAGAGGCATTGGCCGCTTCTCTTTGTAAATCTAATTCGTCATAAATGGTTTTTTCGTAGTCTTCAACAAGTTGAATGGGGTGTAAACGCTTACCATCCACCCAGAAACGTTCGAGCCACGTTGCAAACAGCATCATCAGTTTTATGTCTTTGTTGATGATCTTCTCGATGCCTGGGCGGATAACCTTAACAATCACATCTTTACCGTTATGTAGTTGAGCCGCATGTACTTGCGCGATTGAAGCCGTTGCGAGCGGTTCAACACTGAATCTGGCAAAAACTTGTTCAACCTGCTTACTCAGGCCTTTTTCAATCAGCTTTTTAGCTTGTTCTCCAGAGAAAGCTTGAACATTATCTTGAAGTTGCTTAAGTGAGTCTGCCATATCGTCAGGCAATAAATCACGACGCGTCGAGAGAATCTGCCCGAATTTTATAAAGATGGGCCCGAGAGTTTCTAGTGCGAGACGAAGTCGTTCTCCTCGATCCATTGTTGGTTTTGGAAATACATGCCACGGTGCGAAAATTAACAAGACCTTGATTGCGAAAGGTAATTGACTCGATGGAATAAACTCATCTAAACGATATCGGCTGATAACCCATAAAATGGTAAAAAAACGTCTTAACTTGGTTATTCCTAATAAATTCGGCACGAATACATTATTCTCTGTTGGTAAATAGTTCGAGGTTAAAGCTGGGCAAGTGTTTAAATCACTTACTTATCTTCTTCTCAAATTGGTCAAAGCGATGTTTAAGTTTATCGACTTCTTGAGAAAGCTTCGCTATTGCTGAAAATTGCTTAACTGCGCGCTTTTTATCTGGCAATAAGCGTAGTTCATATTTTATATATTCTTCAGTATCTCGCATCAGCGATTGAGTAAAATTAAGCCCCCACATAAAACCTGAGCGGATGGATGTGCCTAAAAGATGAGCGGGTACATCGCCGATAAAAGTAGCTAATAACCCATCCCAGTCAATTTTGAGTGAACTTAAAAATGCCAATATTTGTTGTGTTCGAACAGAGTCGCCTGTGAGTGTTAATTCTTTTGCTTGAAATAAAGAGACTTTGTTCTTTTGACTGAAAAGCTTGATGAACGAAATAGGGCTCCCAGAAAGGGTAACGTCGGGTGACTCAAGTTGCTCAGTAAGTTGAACGTGGTAGCTGAAAGTGCTGTTGTCTAAAGCTGTTGTGCTGTGTTCGGATTTGGAGACCCCAAAAAATATATTAAAATTCAGGCCGCTTAGGTGGATTTTTAATACGCACTCTTCTAGATTCTTTAAGTGTTTTTGAGAGTCAGGCGACATGGCGATGGCACTGTTAATACCACTGGCCAGTTGATTCGCAATAGACTTCATCCAGTCAGACTCAAAGACTTTCATTTAAGGCTTAATTCCTGTGTGAAGCGCCACAATACCGCCTGTCATATTTTGGTAACGACAGTTAACGAAGCCTGCATTTTCCATCATGCCTTTTAAGGTCTCTTGGTCTGGATGCATGCGAATGGATTCGGCCAGGTATTTATAACTTTCACTATCGTTGGTAATCAGTTTTCCCATGAATGGCAGCGCTGTGAAGGAATATTTGTCATATACTTTGCTTAGAAGATCATTACTGGGTTTTGAAAATTCAAGAACAAGCAAGCGGCCGCCCGGCTTAAGTACACGGGCCATTGAACGCAGAGCCTTTTCTTTATCAGTCACATTGCGCAAACCAAATGCAATGCTCACGCAGTTAAAGTAATTATCAGGGAAGGGTAGGGTTTCAGCATTGGCTTGAACAAACTGTATGTTGCTGCCATAACCTTGATCCATTAATCGATCCCGACCCACATTCAGCATCGATGAGTTGATATCAGCGAGAATAACTTGGCCTTGTTCCCCTACACGTTTGGAAAACTGCATTGTGAGGTCGCCTGTGCCACCGGCAATATCAAGCACTTTATAGCCTGGCCTTACGCCACTAGATTCAATGGTTAAACGCTTCCATATCCGATGAACGCCCATTGACATTAAGTCATTCATAATGTCGTATTTACTGGCGACTGAATGAAATACGTCAGCCACTTTGCCCGCTTTTTCTTCAGCCCGAACATTTTGGAAACCAAAATGTGTGATGTCTTCTGCATCTTTAGATGTGCTTGGCGATTCTGTGAAAGACTCTTTATTCATGGACTATACTCTTTAAATACTTGCTGAATTCACCGCTCGGTTTAGCGAGATTGAAGCTGATTCTTGGGGCAACATTCTAACCTTGCTCCAACAGGAAAACTATCATAACAGGCCTTAAAATTAGTTTGGATGTTCTTGGAGATGTTTTGTCTCAAGATAATTATTCAGTAATCGATGAAATTCCTGCAAGAATAAGTGTTCACGATGTCTTTCGATACAGGTATTCTTGCCTAAACTTATGTATTGAATGTTTTTAATATTAAAAGAAAAGAGAGAGTTTTATGTCAGTGATAACGGTAAGCCGCCCGCATACTTTAGAGTTTGATGAGGTAAAAGCGATTGCAGAAGAGGTCGTGGTAAACTTGGCAGAAGAGTTTGGCGTGAAATATCATTGGGAAAATGAAACCGTTAAGTTCAAAGGCGCGGGTGCGAAAGGCCGGATGATGCTTTCATCTTCGTCCGTTGACTTAAAAATGGAGCTCAGCTTTTTGTTAACCCCCTTCAAATCTAAAATAGAAAACTCAATTACCCGTCGCCTAGATGAACTACTAAGCTAGCCCCTGTTTTTCAATCACTTCGTAAAGGTTCTATATGTCAGACTCCTCCATGAAAGATGGCCAGGTTCTATCGTTAAGTCAATTTCTTTGTAAACTTCCTTTATTTTGTGTTGGATTACCAAAGCGTATTCAGGGTGCCTATTTGGCAAGTCGAAAAGCCGGCGACTATCCCGCGGGAATAGGCGTCTGTTTAGAACAATCGGCAAAAAGAAATCCCAATGGTTTAGCCATTATCTTTGAAAATACGCAATATACTTATCGAGAGTTAAATGCCTGGGTGAATCGAATGGCACATACTTTTCAAGGCTTAGGGGTAGAGAAAGGGGAAGTGCTCGCGATATTTATTGAAAATAGAGCGGAGCTCTTAGTCTGTATTGCCGCCTTAACCAAAATTGGCGCGGTGGCAGCTTTAATTAATACCAGCCAAAGAGGCGCAGCCTTAAGACATAGTTTGTCGGTAGTGAATGCAACACGGATCATTGTGGGTGATGAACTATGTGATGTCCTGACCCTCGAAGAAGAGATTTTACCTAAAGATCTAGCATCTCGTTTTTATTTGCCGGACATCGATACTTGCCAGGCCCAAGAAAATTATCAGGTGCCGCCTAACTTTACAGATTTAGCGGCATTACAAAAAACACATTCTAATGCTAACCCGTCGAGTACTTTCTCAGCACGCCCTCGCGATGCTTCCTGCTATTTTTATACTTCCGGTACCACAGGCTTACCTAAAGCTGCGGTGATGACTAATGGACGGTTTATGAAGGCTTATGGCGGTGCTGGGTTGGCTTGCTTGCAGCTGAATAAAAAAGATCGTGCTTACGTCACCCTGCCTTTTTATCATGGCACGGCCTTAGCTATTGCTTGGGGAAGCATTTTGGCGGGTGATGCCTGTTTAGTAATGTCGCGTAAATTCTCTGCCAGTGAGTTTTGGAATGATGTACGGCGGACAGATGCAACGGCATTTTGTTATGTTGGTGAGCTGTGTCGATATTTGTTAGCTCAGCCCGAATCTTCGTTGGATAGAAAACATAAAGTCCGGATGATGTTTGGTAATGGTTTAAGGCCGAATTTATGGAAACCCTTCAAAAAGCGCTTTGGTGTAGACAAAGTGATGGAATTCTATGGTTCGAGTGAAGGCAATATTGGCTTTTTAAATGTCTTTAATCATGACTGCACGGTCGGGTGCACTACAGTGCCTTATGCAATTGTTGAATACGATATAGAAAATGATTGCCCAGTTCGGCATTCCGATGGTTATATGAAGCGTGTTGCTAAAGGAGAGTCTGGTTTGTTATTGGGTGAGATTACCGACAAAACGCCATTTGATGGCTATACAGATCCTGATAAAACAGAGGAGAAAATCCTTAGAAATGTCTTTTCTAGTGGTGATGCCTGGTTCAATTCGGGTGACTTAATGCGTGATCAAGGCTTCAAACATGTTCAGTTTGTGGATCGCTTGGGTGATACCTTCCGTTGGAAAGGCGAAAATGTATCCACCACGGAAGTAGAAAATTGTATCAGTCAGTATGCCGCAGTCACCGATGTCATCGTCTATGGGGTCGAAGTACCTGATACCAATGGTCGAGCTGGCATGGCAGCTGTTTGGTTAAAAGACGAAGCAAACTTTCATCCTCAAGAATTTTACCGCTATGTTCAGTCGGTATTGCCATCTTATGCTCTACCAATTTTTGTGCGAGTTGCGAAAGATGTGATGGAAACGACGGGAACCTTTAAATACAAGAAAACAGATCTGAAAAAGCAGGCATTTAATATTAATCACTCGGGTGATGATATTTGGGTTTGTTTACCCAGAACAAAAACCTACCAGAAAATAGATAGCGCTTTGCTAGCCAAAATAAATGCGGCTGAGTTTTCTTTCTAGTTTGGTTTGAAACTAACTAAGTCCTAGGTTTTTATAGTTCAACCTTGAAGTCAAAAGGATTTTCATTGCCGAGCATAATTTTTTCAAGGAAGAGTATCTCTCGTGAGGCAATTTTATGCATCAACATGCCGATATCCTGCATGCTATGAAATGCCTTAAAACCAGAGCTCAGGAAACTATGAAGCGCGCCTAAACCCGCTCTTTCAGCAGCCCCTTTTGATAGTTTCAACGAGAAAAGTATGACTTGGCTGCGGGCATATTTGTCTAGTTTCTTTCCCAATTCTTCTGTGAGCTTAATCTGATAGCGACGCTTTTGAGTATTATTGCAAAGACGGTAAGCTTCACAATAATTTTGTTCATCAATACGTGTGTAAGACAAATCTTGAAAAAGCTTTGTTACCAGTTCTTGGTCGAGCATTTGAGTGAGCATGTTTAATTCGACCAAGAGGCTGACCGTGTCTAAGACTGAATGGGGTAAGAGCTTAACCATCTTTGGGAAGATGCGCTCTAAGTCTCTATCTCTGTCACTAAAGTCAGTATCCGAGTAAAGGTCAGTGAATAAAAATGCTAAGCCCTCTTGATAAACCGGAGAATAATATAAGTCTCTATGGGAGTGTTTTAGTCGTTCGCTCTGCCATTGTGCGAGTTTCGCTGAGTAGATGCTTAAATCGCCGTTGTTTCGGGTAGCTTGGAAATCATGGTATTCAAGCATGGCATCCTTAAGTCGGATAGCTGCAGGATTATTGGTTTTAGTGTTAAGGATTCTTTCTCGATACATGTAATTAAGCCAAATAGAGTCTATCAGATATTTGGCTATCTTATAAAAAGAGCAGAGGCTAAGCGAGAACAAATGTAGAAAAACCGGGAAGTCCCGGTTTTTCTGTGAGCGATTATTTTTTTGTTTGAAAGCTTACGCCATGGATGCTTTATCGAGTTTTCTAGCCTGCTCAGGGTTTAATTTCATACGTTGTTTGGCGGGTTTATTGCTCAATGGGTTTGGTAGGCTGTCTAGGTCTGGTACCCATTTATCATCATCCAGACTAATAAAGTGACTCATTGCATCGGTTTCAATAATTCTCACGGCATTAGGGCTATGTT